>NZ_JAPKFM010000018.1:0-115492 GCF_026262595.1 Gordonia aquimaris
ACAGTGGTGACGGCCCCCTGCTCAGGGAGCAGGAATCACTCGGAGATGCGGAGGCCGTCCCACTCGTGATCGTGCATGAAACCCTCGGCGAGACCGACGCGGTACTTCAGGCAACTGCGCAGGATTCCGAGGTAAGCGACCGGCAGCATCATCGCGGGGCGGTTGTCGCCGGACGAACCGATCACATCACGAGCGCCCCGGAAGTCCCGTACGAACTCCCGCAGGCTGCGGTCGCCGCGGGAATCCTTGCGCCAGCCGTAGAGCAGCATGCCCAACCCGATCATCTTGTCCACGTTGGGGTCCGGGGTGATCACGTCATCGTTCTCACCGAAGAAGGCCCGATCGACGCCGTCGGCCGGAGCGAACATCATGATCCCGCTGGTGGCCCGCGGATTGCATTCGATGCAGTACAGCCCGCGCCCGGGATGCTCGATGAAGTCGAAACCCACCTGCCCGGTGAAGTTCATGTCCCGCACGAACTCCGAGATCCAGTCGAAGATGCCGTCGTGGCGAACCGACCGGAAGTTGAGGCACGAACTTCCGCCGATCGCATAGTCGACCGGATAGGTCGCGTGAGCGTGGATGTGCCCCTCACGGACGATCGAATATGTGCAGTACTGCTTGCCCGAGACCCACTCCTGCGCCAACCATGGGTTGAGCGGATCGAACTCGAGCCAGTCCAGCGAATCCCCCGGCATCACCTTGTGCACCTGCTGTGATCCGCGGGAATAGCACTCCTTGAGTGCGAACGGCGCGTCAAAATCCAGTCCGGCCACATCCTGCGGTCCGCGCACCTGCGCGAACTTCATCGTCTGGAATTGTTTGTCGGCGAGCAGTTGCTGGAATTCGAACTTGTTGTGCAGCCGATTCTCGGTATCGAAGTCGGACAGGAACAGTTCACACTCGGGTGGGAAGAGATCCACCATCATCGACAGGATGTCGGTTTCCTCATGAATCGGGATGACCATGTCGATGTGTTCGTCGGTGACGATCTTCGCCAAGGCATGGCAATACGCCCGCGGTTCGAACTTCGGTGCCGGGACCCGATGAAACGACGTCGTGGCGTGGGAGAACCGGGTGACACCGATGGGAATGCTGTCCACGATGGTCACGCGATGACCGGCCGCCGACATCAGCCGGGCCAGTTCCAGGGTGAGAAATGATCGCCCGAATGTGATCAGGACGCGTTTGCTACCGGTAGTGCCCACCGTCGTGAGTGTAGGAGAGGCCCATTAGGCTCTCTCACCGGAGTCGGCCGACGCCGCGGAAAACAACGGCAGAAAAGGAATAGTCGGGCCGCCCAGAACGTTGCACAATCCTGATGTGACTCGGGAAACGGCTGTGACCAGGTGTGGGGAGGGTGTGGGATGTTCGTGATCGGCGTCATCGCCGCCTGTCTCGCTGCGATCGCCTACGGCATGTCCACGGTGCTGCGTGCACTGGGCGCGCGGCGAGTGGCGATGACTGCTCGTGCGGAAGGCACCGAGGCGTCGTACACCAACGCCGCCGGCGGTCCGTCGCTGCGGTCCACCACCTCCACGTTCCTCGATCCGGCCTTCATCCTCGGCACCATGATGGTCGTCGTCGGCTTCGCAGGTGGCGCACTCGCCGCACGCTTCCTGCCGCTCTTCCTGTCCCAGACCATTGTGTCGGCCAACCTCGTGGTGACTGCCCTGCTGGGCACGATCATGCTCAACATCGCACTGCACACCCGCGATTGGATCGCGATCTGGCTGGTCGTGCTGTCGCTGTGTCTACTCGGACTGTCGGCCGAACACCACACCGGTGGCGGCGAAAGCGCCGTCTTCCACTGGGAGTTGTTCGTCGCCACGCTCGGCCTGTGCGCCATCGCCCTGTTCGGCGTCTACCGGCTCGGCAGGCATGCGGCAATCGTCGGCGGCGCGACCGCCGGCCTGTTGTTCGGTGTCATCGCGATCGCCGTGCGTGTCCTCGACGGCGTGGACCCCTTCGACCCAATCGCGCTGATCACCGATCCGGCCGCCTGGACGATCGCGGTCGCGGGCGCGGTCGGATTCTTCGTGCAGACCGTCGCACTGCAGGTCGGTGCGGTCAACGGGGTCACCGCGGTACTGGTGGTCGGCGAGACGGCCGGCCCCAGCCTGGTCGGCGTGCTGTTCCTCAACGACAACGCCAAAGCCGGGCTCGGCTGGCTGGCGATCGTCGGCTTCGTCGGCGCCGTGGTGGGTGCGGTACTGGTCGCCTGGTACGGCTCGGGGGACCCCGACCACTTCGGCGAGGCCCCGCCGCAGAAGGGTGGCTGGCGACGCGGCCGTGAATCCGAACCCGAACCCATCGCGGAGCCGTACGACGACGATATCGACGCACCGCCGCCTGGCAGCACCTCGTGACCAGAAGTTCTGGCCGCGCCTGCCGGGTGTGGCCGCAGGTCCGGTCCCAAGCCGGAACCCGGAACTGCAGCCAGAGATATCAGTCCTTCTTGCGGGTGCCGGGCAGGACTCCGGCGTCGATGACCGCCTTCACATATGGGCGGGTGCGTTCGAGAAGATCGTCGACGCCGCTACCCGACCAGGCGGGTGCGGTAAGCGCGTCGGTCTCGGCCTCCATGGCCTGATAGAGCGAGACCCCGGCATCCGAGAGCTGATGGCCGTCGTCGGTGCGGGTCGCCAGACCGCGGGCGACGAGCCGGTCCACCGAACCCTCCCACGCCTCGTCGGACCATCCACGGGTCAGCTGCACCAGCTTGCGGCCCAGCACCCGCCGACGAATCGTGGGGTCGGGCAGTTGAGCCTCGTGGAAGACGACCGCGTCGAGCCCGCCGAACTGATGGTTGACCAGGACGGCGATGTGGTTGTCACCGCGCCACTCCCGGATGATCGCAATCGCCTGCCACAGCGCAACGTGCGGCACATCGGGCACTGGGGAGGCGTTCCAGCCGGCAGCCAGAGGCCGCCCGCCCATCGGCAGATCGGCCGCGATCTCCCGATAACGCTTCTCGAGATCGCGGATCTCCGGGTCCTCGACCAGGTCGCCGAGGACTGCACCCAATTGCTCGTCGAGCATCTGGTCACGGCGTGCGGCGACCCGATCGAGCCCCACGTCACGGGCCGCCTGCCAGGCCGGCGTGATGACATCGGCAGAGAAGTTGAAGAACGCGGCGGTCACCACCGCGGCATCGCAGTCACCCATCGGGGCACCGCGCGCGCCGACATAGAACCCGTGGCCGTCGAGACCGGTGTCCTGCTGGGCCTCGCGCAGGCCCCGATTGAAGTACGCGAGGACATGGAACGGCTCGATGGTCTCGTAGGCGCGTCGCGCCCGTTGCTGATCGGATTCACCGACGGATGAGGTCATGTCGTCCACATTCGCGTCGGCGCCGCGACCTGTCAACCACCGCACTCACCCGCCGACTGGGAACGTTGGTCGCTTTTCCTTCCGCGGACCGGGTCGACCCGGTAGATGTTGAGTGCATGGATGATCTCGAGTCGATCAAACAGCTCAAGTACCGGTACTTGCGCGCCTTGGACACCAAGGACTGGGATGTGTTCGCCGAAACCCTCACCGACGACATCACCGGTGAATACGGCTCGAGCCTGAACTTCGGCAACCGCGCCGAACTGGTCGACTACATGCGCACCTCGGTGGGGCCCGCGGTGATCACCGAACATCGCGTCGCCCATCCGGAGATCGACGTCGAGGGTGATTGCGCGACCGGCCGTTGGTATCTGCAGGATCGGGTCATCGTGCCCGACTTCCAGTTCATGCTGATCGGCGCAGCGTTCTACCGCGATCGCTATCGCCGGACCGATCAGGGATGGCGGATCTGCGCCACCGGCTACGACCGCACCTACGAGGCCAAGATGAGCTTGGCCGACCTGCCGAGTTTCGCCGTCGACATCGGCCCCGCGATCAAGGTGTGACGCGATGTGGCGCCGCAGTGAGGTCTTCGCTAACCGGACCGAGGCCGGCGCCTCGCTCGGCAGGATGTTGAGCGCCGATCCAGCGCTCATGGACGCGGCCGACCGCACCGTGGTTCTCGGGTTGGCGCGCGGTGGAGTGCCCGTCGCCCGGGAGGTGGCCTCGGCGCTCGGTGCCCGGCTCGATGTGCTGGTGGTACGCAAACTCGGCGCACCGGATCACCCCGAGTTCGCGATGGGCGCCATCGCTGCCGGCGAGATCGTCGTCAACGACGACGTGCCGCGCCGGTTGGAGGTGTCCGAGGAGCAGTTCAGGCAGATCGTCGACCGCGAGGACCGGATCCGGGTCGACCGGGAACGCCGCTACCGGCAGGGTCGCGAACCGCTATCTGTGCGTGGACGCACGGTGATCCTGGTGGATGACGGCCTGGCGACCGGGTCCACGATGGAGGTGGCGTTGCGGGCGGTACGTGCTGCAGGCGCCGACGCCGTGATCGTCGCCGTGCCGACCGGTCCGCGCGATGTGCTCGACCGGTTCGCCGCCGAGGACGAGGTCGACAAGGTGCTCTGCGTCAGCATCCCGGAGCCGTTCTACGCCGTCGGCGGCTCCTACGACGATTTCCGGCAGGTCGATGACAACGAGGTGCGTCGCAGCTTGCAGCAGCCGTGACCGATCAGATCACGCGCCGCATCGTCCCGGCGGCACGCGGGTCGTCACCGTCGGCGGCCAGGGCAAGGATCTCGTTGAAGCCGTCGACGAGACAGTCGGCGAAGAGCTCTGGTTCGGTGATGGACGCGGCATCGGAGTTCAGGCCCAGGCAGGCGACGCCGTTGTGGGTGATCATCGTGGCCATCACCGCACAGCCGGGCAGCGGCCCGAACGGGAACATCCGCTCCACCTTCGCACCGGCGACGTAGGTGTCCCAGGGGATTCCGGGCACGTTGCTGGCCTGCAGATCGTTCTGCGTTGTCGCACCGCTGAATTGGGCCAGTACCTGTCCCGGTAACCAGGCCAGCAGCGAGCCGAGGGTGTTGAAGATGTCGACGGCGGGTTCGGTGCGCGCGGCGCGCACCTGTTCACGAATGGTGAGTAGTCGCTCGAACGGATCCTCGATCCCCACCGGTCCGGCCATGCGGCCCACCGCGATCCGGTTGCCCCCGGCCGGGTCCTCGGGGCGACGCACCGAGATCGGGATGGCAACGGGGATCGCGTCGACGGGCCGCCCCATCTTCTCGTGATAGAGCCGCAATCCACCGATCAGCCCCGCCAGGTAGGCGTCGTTCACCGACGCCCGCGCCGCCTTACCGGCCGCTTTCAGGTCGTCGAACGGCACCTCGAACGCGCTGAACCGCCACGAGAGGCTGCGTTGCGCCAACAGCGGCGACCCTGGTGGGCTGACGAGCCCGGCCACCCGGGGTACCGATCGGCTGTACCGCAGCGCGGTGCTCAGCGCTCGCCGCGGATGGGCAAGAGCGCGCACACCTCGCCAGGTGGTGTCGACGCGATGCGGTAGCCGCTGCACCTCTTCGGCCAGTTGACGGCCGAGTACGTCGAGCGCCGAGACGGTGACCGGCTCCGGGCGCGGCGGTTGCGGCTTGCCCGGGATCGGCTCACGCGAGGTCGAATGGAGTTGTGCCAAACCGAGTATCGCGCCCATCCCGTCGGTCAGCGCGTGATGGGCCTTGAGGAAGTAGGCCGCCCTGCCGTCCGGGAGCCCCTCTATCAGCGTGCCCTCCCACGGCGGTCGGCCGGGGTCGAGTGCGGTCATCGCGAGTTGCTCACAGATGGCGAAGAGCTCGCGCATCGAACCGTCGCCGGACAACCGCATCCGACGCACGTGGTAATGCAGGTCGAAGTCGGGATCGACTGCCCAACTCGGGGTGCCGGTCCCGAACGGCGAATCGATCACCCGTTGCCGGAACCGAGGCGCCATGCGACTACCCCAGTCATGGGCTTCGATCAGCCGATCCCACTCGGGCGCACAGTCGTAGATCTCGATCATGCAGATGGTGCCACGCAGTCGACGGTCGGTGTCGCCACGCCACATCAGCGCATCGACCGCACTCATGTGCGGTTCGTTGGCCCAGTCCAGCGGCCGATCGGGTTCGCTCATCGGTTGTCCCCTGTCGATCGCGTCATACGGCCGTCCTCAAAGGATTCCACCGGCCAGTCGGCCAGCGTCGTGATGAACATCTGCCGCACCTCCTCCGCATGGTCGCCGACGGTCTCGGCCCGCCAGCGCGAGGTGTCGACGGGTGGCAGAACCTTCACCTCGACTGTCCCCGGTGCGATCAACTGCGCACCCCGCCACATCAATTCGCCGGTGTTGCGCAACACCACGGGCACCACCGGGACGCCGGCCTGCATCGCGATGTGGAACGGCCCCTTCTTGAACGGCCCGATCCGCGGTGTCGACGACCGGGTGCCCTCCGGGGCCACCACCAACGAGACCCCCTCGTCGCGAAGTTTTCCGATGGCGGGTCTGAGTTGCTCGATCGCACGACCTGGGTCGCCTCGGTCGATGAACACCAACCCGGCCGCGTCGAGTATCTGCCCCAGCACCGGAACCCGCTTGACCTCTTTCTTGGCCACCCCGGTCGCGTCGCGCCGAATGAGGTGGATCAGCACCGGCAGATCAAGTTTGGACTGGTGATTGAACACGAACACGCACGGCCGATTCGAGGTCAGGTACTGCGCGCCGTCGAGGACCGCCACGTCGATCCCGGCCAGCGCGAGCCCGACGTCGTTGCCGGTCGGGATGGCCGACTCCACCAGCACGCTCGGGTCTCGTCGCACCAACCCGCCGGCGGCACCGAGCACCGCCGCACCGATGAACGACCCGTAGAAGGCACCGGTCCGCACGGCCATCGCCATCCGGTTGTGACGGGGGTTGCGCAGGTCGATGATGGGCCACCCGCGCGCCTCCGCCTCGGCCCGCAGCCCATAGCGCGGTGACACCGCCGCCGGATGACCCACCGACTCCAGATACGGGATGTCCTCGTTGCCGTCGCTGTAGGCAAACGAGGCGTCGAGATCGACCTCGTGCTCCTTGGCCAATGCGCGGACCGCAGCGGCCTTTCCCGGCCCCCACAGCGGGCGGCCGAGCACCCGGCCGGTCACGACGCCGTCGACCACCTCGACGTCGGTGGCCAGGGCATGGTCGGCGCCGATCTCGCGGGCGATCGGCTCGATCTGGAACCGGGTGGCCGAGGAGGCGATCACAATCCGGTGTCCGCGCTCGCGATGCGCTCGGATGATCTGCCACATCTGCGGCCGCAGAAAGGACGCGGTCTCATGGGTGAACAGGTGGTCTCCGAACGCGAGCAGTTCGGCATAGGTTTTGCCGGCGAATGCGGGTTTGGTGAGTTCGAGGACCTCGGCGTAGTCCTGTTCGGATGTCACCCCTCGCAACGCGATCAGAATCGCACCGGTCAGTTCGCCGAGTCCGAAATCCATGCTGCGTAACCGCGCCCGCGTGATGGCGCTCGCCGAGAACCCCTCGATCAAGGTGCCGTCGTAGTCGAAGAACGCGCCGACCTTCTTGCCGCTCGGTGCCGCCCGGATCTCCCGCAGCCGGTCGGCGAAGGTGCTCATCGTGCCACTCCGCGCAGGGCCTCCCCGAAATGCTCCGCCTCGATCGCGGCGATCCGCGTCAACCGGTCCCGCATCACGTTCACCTCGTCGAGCCACGCCTGGCGCCCGGCGGCCAGATCCTCGATTCCATCGCCGGTGATGAGGTGGCGGTTGTCAGCGAGCTGGTAGGCCGCGTCATACAACTCTCTGGACACCGAGTCACGACTCTTGACCACGCTCTGCAATGCGAGTTGCATACCGAGGCCGAGACATTCGTCGAGCATGGTGTCCTTGTCGATCGGGGTGTCGGTACCGGCCGCGACCAGGCTTTCGGCAACGACCAGCTGCGCGTCGAAGAACGGCTGCAGGGTTCGTCGCGCGACCAGCGAACCACCGTGCTCACGCAGGATGCGATCGGTCCATGCCTGGTCGGGATTGACTGTCCGCCATTCCGGGGACATCAGGTCCAGTTCGGCGCCCAGCCGATGCAGGAACACCTCCTTGGCGGGAAAGAAGAACTCGAACTTCAACAGGTCACGAATACGCAGGGCCTCGTGCTGAGCAGACGGCAGCAGTTCACCGGAGCCGTCTTCGGCCAACGCACCACCCGCGGCGGCCAGCAGGCCGAGTTCGACGATGGCGCGGTCGACGAAATGGTGCAGCGCCCCGTTGCGGTAGTAGGCCGCCACCGCGTGGCTGTCGGGCGCGATCGACCACACGGTCTCGGGGCCCCCATCGAACCTGGTGAGCACACCGGCGTCGTGGAGCACCCCCAGGGTGCGGCGCAAGCCGATACCCCGACACAGATCGGGATCGGGCCCGGGCAGATCCCGGCGGTCGATGTAGTCGAGCAACGGTGCCAGGATCGTCTCGATCTCCGCCGCGGTGTAGGCGCGGTCGCGGGCGCCGAGCAGCGCGAAGCCGGCCAGCGAGGTCGCCGAGATCGGTGTGGCGGCATTGATCTCGTCCATCACCGCGAAAGCGACCTTCTCGAGTTTCGCCGGACCCTCGCCCGCATCGGCGAGCGCTTGTCGTAGCGAAAACGGTTCGCCGAAACGGACTCTCGCCTCGCCGAGATACTGCCGTTGGGCTTTCGCGTATTTGAGCAGCCAGCCCACGCCCTCCGGCTTCTTGGTTCCGCCCGCGGATTCCTTCGCCATCGCGCCGATCTCGTGCAATTGGTCGTAGACGATGGAGGTGGGCACGATCATCACGTCGGCGTCGTCGAGCTGTTCCACCGCGTCGACGACGTAGGCGAGCAGACCCAGCATCGGCTTGCGCAGCTTGCCGGTCCGGCTGCGTCCGCCTTCGATGTACCACTCCAAATTGAAGCGCTTCTCCACGATGAACGACAGGTACGAGCGCATGGCGAACTTGTAGACTGGATCGGCCCCGAACTTGCGGCGGATGAAGATCATTCCTGCGCGGCGGGCAATGGGACCGACCGGCCAGAACGCCAGATTGTTTCCGCCGAGAACGAGATTCGGTGGAAAGTCGTGGCTGCGCAGGACCTCCGAGAGCACCAGCGGATCGACGTAGGAGCGGTGCGACGGCAAGAAGATCAGACCGGTTGACTTGTTGAGCTCACGGAGCCGGTTGAGGGTGCCGAGATCCACCGACACCGTCCAGGTGCGGTCATGCAGGTTGCTGAAGATCGACGAGAAGACGTCGTCCATCAGTCGGCTCTGGGTGGCGACGAAGGTCGACATCTTGTCGGTCGCCTCCTGCACCACGACTGCGGCAGGTCGACCGAGTTCGGCAGCGAGTTTTGCTGCACCCGCCTGGAACCGCGCCGATGTACCGATCTGCTCGGCGACCAGTCGGGGCACCTTGTAGCGGTCTCCGACGATCTGACGTTCGGCACGTTCGGCCGACAGCGCCGCCTGCACCGTCACGTAGGCGGAAAACGACTCGCCTTCGGCCAGATTCTGGGCATGACGTTGGCGGAGGTCTGCGATCGTGGCCGGTTCGCCCTGCACCACCCGCAGCCGATCGGGTCTGCGACGTTTGATGACCGGTTGGGTGAGCGCGACCGGGCGGCGCGGATTCGACAGCACGAGCACGTCGGCCATCGTGACCCGCCGCTCACCTTTGCGGACCGGAGGCAGCCAGGCCACCCTCGCCGGAATCAGCAGGGTGTCGTCGGCGAGTGAATCGAGGTCGGCCTCGCGCACCGACCGCACCGGCGCGCCCGGGTGCTGAACCTCCGCCCACTCGCTGACCGCCCGCAACTCGCACGCTGTCCGCACCTCGGCCAGCACCACCGATTCGCCCACTCCAACCGCCTCTCGCGTCCAGGCCCCGACGTCGCCGCGACTCGCACTTGCGAGCGCCACGGCATGGCCATTGTCGCGCGCAGACCGGGTCGGTCGGGCGCTTTCGGTGAGAGTCGACCTCAGTTGCTGCCGGAGCTCGCCTTGAGCAGCAGCGCGGCGATCTCGGACCGGTCGGCGACGTCGAGTTTGGTGCAGGCGCGGTAGATGTGGCCTTCCACGGTGCGTACCGACACCGTCAGGCGTTGCGCGATCTCCTTGTTGGACAGACCGGCCGCCACCAGGTTGGCGATCTCGCGTTCGCGGGTGGTCAGTGGCAACGGTTGTGCGGATTCCACCAGCGCGGGTGTCCGCAAACCGCCGCATTCGGCGGCCAACCGGTTGGCCACCGCCGCCGACGCTACCGTCGCGGCCCGGCTGCCCTCCGCCTCATGGAGCACACTGGCCTGCGCCGCCGCGTCGGCCGCCGACAACCGAAATCCCAAACGCTCGAATTCCGTTGCACACAAGTCGAGTTCGACGGCATCACGCGACTCCAGCGCGCTGGCGTGACGAGCGTAGAGTCCCGCGAGCGGTCCATCGATCATCCCGGCGAGTTCGCGGAGTCGCTGCGCGCCGGACGGATCACCGAACCGGGCCGCGGAGTGCAAGGCCTCGGCCTCGATAGCGAACTGCGCGGTTCGTCGGGCGTCGTCGGCGGCCTTGACCGCGGTCTCGACGGCCAGCGACACCGTACCGGCCGAGGCCTGCTGCCACGACTCCGCGACCGCCAACATCGGACCGAACACGGCGATGTGGCGGCCGTACTTGGTGTGCGCCCGACGCAGGGCACGCTCGGCGTCGTCGGTCCGCCCGCACGCGCTGAACGCCTGCACCACGTAGAACATTGCGGGATAGTTCCAGGATTCGGCCACCCCGTTGCCGCTGTCCAGGGTGGCAAGCGTCTGTTCCATCCGGCGGCCGACCGATGCGCTGTCGCCGCGCGCCAGCTCGACGACCGATACCAGGATTCCAGCCAACGCCCAACCCACGTACTGGCCGATGTTGGAGAACCGTACGTACCGGTCGGCGCGGGTCGCCGCTTCATCCAGTTGACCGGTCAGGGTGAGTGCGAGGATCTCGCCGAGTCCGGCCGGAAACCGCAGCAGACCGTCGGTCTGGGTCTCGGCCACGCGCGCCCGCGCCGCCAGAGCAGCCACCTCGTCCCCGCGTCCGGCAACAGCTCGGGCCAGTCCACCGCCCAGCACGGCGAACTCCACCGCCCACGGGGACGGGTCCGCCGAGTCGAGCACCTCCTCCGACAGCGCGATCGCCTCGTCGATTCGGTTCTCGAAGGCGGCGCACGCGGACATGAAACCCCTGACCACCAGGGCCAAGTTCGGGTCGGTGACCTTGTCCTGCAGCATCTCGAGGACCTCGTCGGCGCGATCGGCATCGCCGATGGCCCAGAAGATGGTCGCGAACCGCAGCCCACCCCAGAAGATGAGTTCGATCTCGTTGAGGTCCTCGGGCCGAAACCTGTCGAGCACCGCGTCGGCCTCGGACGCATACCCCTGCCACATCAACGACCGTGCCAACGGCTCGGCGGCGCTGAAGCCGCTGCCCTCGGCGACGGCCGCGCGGGCGAAACGCTCACCCAGCGGGGCGTTGGCGAAGGCCAACGCATCGCGGGCGGCCGCACTCATGAGCCCGGAATCGACACCCACGTCGCTCTCCAGCGCGAGGTCGGCCAGCCGGATCCGCTCGGCGGCGGTGTCGGTTCCGCGGGTCTGCAACGCCTTGACCAGTTTGCCGCGCAACCGACGCGACGAGGCCAGGCCCAGTCGGTGCCGGATGACCTCACCGAACAACGGATGGTTGTATTGCACGTTGAGTCGGCGGCCGTCACGCAAGATCCGCACCAGTCCGGCGATCTCGGCTTCCTCGACCGCCTCGTCGCCGGCGAGGTCACCGAGGATGTCGATGTCGAGAGGCTCGCACAGGGCAAGGTACTTGAGGACCGTGAGCACCGAGTCGTCGAGCTGCTCGATCCGGCTTTCCAACAACGACGCCAGCTCGGAGGTGATCGCGGCGCGTCCACGTAGTTGCCAGATCCCATTCACCTGACGGAGCGTCTCGGCTTGGCGCGCCCCTTCCACGAGGTGGCGCAGGAACAGCGCGTTACCGCCGGAGGCCTCCCACATCAGATCCGCCGACAGACCTTCGAGCTGACCACCCAGCACCGATTCGATCAGTTCGACGCTCTGCTGTTTGCTGAACGGTGACAGCGTGATTCGGGTGAGGTGATTGTCCTTCCACAGCGAGGTGACGGCGTCGGGCACGCTCTCCCCGGACCGCACCGTGGCGACGATGTGCACGGCACGATCGATGGCGAGCTGATGCAACAGGGTCGCCGACAGTTCGTCGAGCAGGTGCGCGTCGTCGACACCGATCACGACGTTGCCGTCGGACAGCAACGATTCGCGGGCGGCGGCCAGGTAGGTCACCGGGTCGCTCGACGTCGCCGGGCCGACGAGATGAGCGAACACGCCGAGCGGGATGCTGCGGGCGGATTCGGTACCGGCGACCCACCGCACGCCGCCGTCGAGGGCGGCGGTGACGTGGCGGGCCAGCGTGGTCTTACCGACACCCGAATCGCCGGTCAGCACAACACCACACGCATTCGTCTCGCCGCGCAGTGCGGCTTCGATGATGCGGAACTCTTTCTCGCGCTCGACCAGAGGCCAATCGGAGGACATGGGGAGAGTTTAGTCTCACGGCCTCGGTCGGGACACAGGTCAGGGTGGGTGACGGTACGCGTACATACCGATGTACTACACAGTTCAGGCGTCGCGGCGGTCGGTGACGACGATGCCGAGCGCGAAGATCACTGCCGCGAACACCGCGAAGTAGAACAGGGACCCGTAGACGTTCCAGTGGTAGTCGGTGCCGGCGAGGTCGCCGTTGAGGAACCGGCTGCCGTTGGCGAACGGCAGGAAGGGGGCGATGTGGTCGCCGATCTTGGGCAGGATGGTCAGGATAGATTCCAACGCCAGGTTCCAGATGAGGACGATGACGATCGCGCCCGCGGTGTGACGGACGATCGCGCCGACACCGAGGCCGATGACCACGTAGAGCGCCGCGAGCACGGCGGTACCCCAGATCTGCCGGATCACCACACTGTCGCCGAACTCGATGCCGACCGTCGTGCCACCGACGACACGCGCCAACGCGACACCCACGATGGCCAGCAGCACGCTGACGAGTAACGCCAGCAGACCGAAAACAGCAGCCTTGGCGATGAGCACGACCGGCCGACGCGGCACGGCCTGGAATGTGGTCCGAATGGTGCCAAACCGGTACTCGCTGGTCACAGCCAGCACCGCCATGATCATCAACACCAACACACCGAACGAGTTGAGGCCGATGAGGGCCGTCCACGCCGCCTCACCAGGTGTCGACGCGAGCGGACCGCTGGTGGTGGCCCCGGTCACCAAAGCCAATCCGATGGTCAGCACCGCGACGATCGCCACACACCAGTAGGGCGAGCGCGTGGAGGTGAGTTTGATGCGCTCGGCATCCATCGCCGTGATCATCGCGGTCCTCCCTGCGCGGCGGTGCCGGCCGGCCCGCCACCCTGATATTGGACCGCACCGGCGGTCATCGTCATGAACACCTCTTCGAGTGACGCGGTGGCTCCGGTGAGTTCGTGCAGCACGATTCCGGCATGCGCGGCGATGTCGCCGACCTGATCGGTGACCACGTCGGCGATGTCGAGCACCGGACGGCCATCGGAAGCCACGGCGGGGGTGACCCGCAATCCGGCCTCGGCCAACACCCGGTGCAGGGCGTCGAGCTGTGGGCTGCGCACCCGCACACTGCTCGATGCCCGGCTGGTGAACTCGGCGACCGAACAGTCTGCGATCAGTTTTCCCTGTCCGATCACCACAAGGTGGTCGGCGGTCAGCGACATCTCGGTGAGTAGGTGGCTCGACACCAGCACGGTGCGACCCTGTGCGGCCAGATTGCGCATGAACCCGCGGATCCAGACGATGCCCTCGGGATCGAGACCGTTGACCGGTTCGTCGAACAGCAGGGTGTGCGGGTCGCCGAGCATCGCTCCCGCCAGGCCGAGGCGTTGCTTCATACCCAGCGAGAACCCACCGGCGCGTTTGCCGGCCACCGACGCGAGGCCCACCATGTCGAGGACCTCGTCCACCCGCCGCCGCGGGATGCCGTTGGACGCGGCCATCCAGCGCAGATGCGAACGCGCGCTGCGGTTGGGATGAATCCAGCTCGCGTCGAGCAGTGCGCCGACCTGGCGCAGCGGGGCGTCGAGCTCCCGATAGGGCCGGCCGTCTACGGTCGCGGTTCCGGCGGTGGGGCGGTCGAGACCGAGCATCATCCGCATCGTCGTGGATTTGCCTGCCCCGTTGGGTCCCAGGAAACCGGTCACCAGGCCGGGGCGAACCTCGAAGGTAAGGTCGTCGACGGCACGCACCGGCCCGAAGACCTTCGTCAGATTCTCGACTGTGAGCACGCTCTCGACCTTAGACATCTGGTGGCGTTTGCGGGCGTAGCGTGATGGCGTGCCGGTCACGTTGGTCGTCCTGCTGTGGTCCGTCGATGGCTGCGACGACGCGCTCCACGCCTATGAGGACGACGTGCTGCGGCTGGTGTCTGCGCACGGCGGTCGTGTGCTGGTGCGGGCCCGCCGCACCGACGACGATCCGTCACATCCGTTGGAGACCCAGGTCATCGAGTTCGACGACCGGGCCGGGTTCGACGCATACCTGGCCGATCCGCGGCGGATGTCGATGGCCGATCGCCGCGCGGCATGTGTGGCGCGGACACAGATGTGGCCGGTCACCGTGTGACTGGTCGGGGCGGCGTGTCCGGCGGCAGCACCGCGGCGAGCAACATCCGGGCCGCGGTGGCGACCAACTCGTCGCGGTCGGCCCCGTCGGGCCGCAACAGCGCGATGCGCAGACACAGATTGGCGGTTGCGCCCATGGTGAGGAACACCAGATCGTCGAGTTCATGCGGCTCGAGGTCCGGTCGCAGTCGGGCGGGGAGGATGCGGGCCAGCGGGACCAGGGGTTCTTCGACCTCTGCCCATGCGTCGCCGAACTCCGCCTCGGTGGTCGAGTACGACACGCGCAGGACCGGGTCGTGCTTCTCGAACGCGGCGGTCAACGTCTCGACGATGGTCACCATCGCGGTCATGGGTTCCGCGTCCATCGCGCGGCCAACGCCGGTGGCCAACGACGTGGTGATGTCGTGGATCGCGGCCGCACGCAACTCCTCGATGAGTGCATCGATGTCGGCGAAGTAGCGGTAGACCGTGCCGATACTGACGTGAGCATGGTCGGCGAGTTGCTGCGTGGTGGGACGGATGCCCGGCCGCCTGACCAAAAGCTCCACCGCGCCAGAGAGAAGTCGTCTGCGCATCTCAACGCTGCGATTCTGCTGCGGACGGGCACGTCGGGATCTCGGTGGAGAGCGTCGCGCGGCACCGGCCATGAAAGTGAATAGTAAGTGAGGATTCCTCGTGTTTCACTGAAGCCGTGGAACTGCACCCGCCCGGAGAACTGGTGAACGCCGACCTCGCCGTCGCACGCTACGGCGCGGCGGGCGAACGGTGGGTGTCGGCGATGTGGCAAGGCGATGCACTCGCGGACGCCGTGGCGAACGACAACTTCGCCGGATCGTCGACGACCGACGCGGTGCGCACTGCGCTCGAGCACGGGATCGACGCCCTCGACGATGCCCCCGATTCGCTGCGGAACCTCTTCGAATTCCTGGACGACGAGCCCGATTGGGTCGATCACACCCGGCTCGACCGCGCTGCCGACGCACTGATCCGGCACACCGCGGCGCTGGGGGTGGTACTGGCCGCAGCGTCGTTGCTGCGCGGAGCCGGCAACAGCATCGCAGGCAAGCCGTTGGTGCAGACCGGCCGGTACGCGTCGATGCCCGCCGTCCGGTCGGTCGAGGTCGGCGAGTGGATGCGTCAGATCCTGACGCCGGGCGGGATGCGTCGTGAAGGCGGCGGTTTCGCCTACACCGTCCGGGTTCGGATGATCCATGCGCACGTGCGTCGCGGCCTGTCCCGGTCCGGGAAATGGGACGAGCCGGCGTGGGGTGTGCCGATCCCGCAGCCGTACATGGCGTTCACGATGGCCGAGTTCGGCCACATCGCGCTTGAGGCCATGCACAGCCTCGGGGTTCGGCTCAGCGACGACGACCTCGATGCCGTCTATCACCTATGGCGCTACGTCGGACACGTAATCGGCATGGAGCCAGAGCTGAATCCGGCCGACGAGTCCGATCACATCCGGATCGAGGAACTCTACCGACTCACCTCGCCCGGACCTGACGACCACGACCGCGAGTTCGTGGTCGCACTCACCGACGATTACCTGATCCCAGAGATCGCCAATACGCTGCCGGGCCCGACCGCCGCCCGACGCGCGGCGGCCACCCGGTTGGTCCATGCGCTCCAGCGGGTGTTCCTGGGGGATTCCGACGCCGATGCGTTACACATCCCCGACACGCGACTCAAGCACGTCATCCGCGCGGGCGCGCCCGTGATGGCGGGATTCGGTCACCTCCGAATGCGCATCGGCGGTGGTCCACAACGCATCTCGCAACGGGGCTACCGCGTCCGAGACGCCGAGATGACTCGCATGCGCGCCGCCTACGGCGTCACCCACGAACTGGTGGACAACGCACCCCAGCCCGTTGGTTGATGAGCGGCGTGCCGCCCCATGCACCGCCGCTATCTGGCGCTGGTTGAGTAGCGGCGTGCTGCCCATGCACCGCCGCCCCCCGTCGCTGGTTGAGTAGCGGCGAGCGAGCCTGCCGCGTATCGAAACCCCCGCCCCGCAGCAACACTCCCTGTCGCATGTCGAGTAGCGACGAGCGAGCCCATGCCGCTGGTTGAGTAGCGGCGTGCGAGCCTGCGAGCCCGCCGCGTATCGAAACCACCCCACCCGCTCAAAAATCTTCTGCACTATCTTTAAGAAACTCCTTGACATCGAACTGGTGTTCGACCATAGTGGAGTCATGGGAGCTTCGGGGGATCTCACCACCATCACTGATTCTGTTCGTGACCTGCACTTGGGCGACGATATGTCGGGGCGTGCAGCGTTTGATGCGATGACCGCTCTGGTCACGTTACGTAACCTGATCGACCATCACGCCGCCACGGTGGTCGGTGCGCTCGACCGACTCGGTGTGGCCCGCGACCACGGCCGCAAACTCAGCGAACTGTTGATCGTGATGGGGCTCGCGCCGGCGGTCGCCTCCCGGCTGATCCGTATCACTGCCGCACGCGAGCAGCTACCCACTCTGGCCGCGCATGCCGCCGATGGGGCGATCTCCGCCGAACATGTGGATGCGGTGGGTAAAGGAGTCGATCATGTCGGGAAAAGATCGGCGGAACCGATCGACGATGTGGCGCGTCTAAACATCGTGACCGAACTTCTCGCGCACTTCTTTTCCGGCGCCACCCCCGCCGACATCGGTAAACACGCGCGTCGTCTGGGCAACCAGGCCGCCGCCGACACCGGTGGGCTACCGGCATCCGAGGACCGCAACCTCAATGCGCTCACCCACGATGTCGACGGTGACGGACGCCTGCAGGTACGTGCCGACCTCAACACCGAAGTCGGCGAAAAATTCTCGGCCGCAATGGAAGAGTTGGCGGCACCCCGCCCCGAACCTGACGGCTCACCGGATGCGCGTTCCACCGAGCGCCGGCATGCCGACGCCCTCGAAGCGTTGCTGGATATCGCTGCCCGCAGCGGCGATGCGGCCTCGGCACCCCGTCACCAGATGCTGGTGTCGGTGCCCGCCGATACCCCTGACCTGGCCGAACTACCATTCATGGGCTCACTCACCGAAGCCATGCTGCGCACCCTAACCTGTGACACCACCGCGACCGTCGCGATCGTCGACGGCGAGGCGGTGCCGATGGAGATGAGTAAAGACAAACGCCTGTTCCCAGCCCATCTGCGTAAAGCGTTGCACAAACGCGACGAGTGTTGCATCAAATGCGGCGTGGCGGCCTCCCGCTGCCAAGGCCACCATATCGTGCATTGGGCTGATGGTGGAATCACGGTGTTGGACAACGGCTGTCTGCTGTGCCCGTCGTGTCATGCCGACATCCACCACAACGGTTGGCAGGTGATCATGGGCCACGACCGACATCCCTGGCTCATCCCACCCGCCGCTGTCGACCCGACACGTCGGCCGATACCGGCCCACAACCGGCGCACCCTCAACCTCGACTACCTACCCGCCGCCGCCTGAGCCACGCCGACCGGCAAGTAGGTCACGCAGCCAAGTCTTCCCACGCACCCGACCCCGGTCGGGACCGCAACCGTCCCTTGAGAACTCCATAGCGTGAAACAACGGCGCCGCAACGGTGTCGCGTACCCGACGGCCACATCGGTTGCACAGCAACCCATGTGGTGCGCGATACGCGACACCGTACGCCGGGCGAGCAGCATGCGGGCCCACTGCCCAACCGCAGTTTGCCCCAACCCGCTGGTTGCGTAGCGGCGAGCGAGCCTGCGAGCCCGCCGCGTAACGAAACCGGCTCCACGCCAATGTATTTCGCCATGATCGTCACATCGCGAGGTATTATTCAGGCGCGTTGCGGCGAGGACGCCCGAGCCCAGAAGCGCTTCGGGATACGGCCGGCGCCGGCGGCATGACGCCCGGCGATCACCGCGTGCCTCATCGCCGTGGCCATTCGCTCCGGGTCATCAGCGCGCGTGACCGCGGAGGCGAGCAGGACTGCATCGCAACCGATTTCCATGGCGAGAGCGGCGTCGCTCGCAGTGCCGATACCCGCGTCGAGGACCACCGGCACCTGTGCATCTGCGACGATCATCTCGATGTTGTGCGGATTCGCGATACCCAATCCGGTACCGATCGGTGACCCGAGTGGCATCACGGCTGCGACACCGAGAGCCTGCAGCCGCCCGGCAAGAACCGGATCGTCGTTGGTGTAGGCCAACACGGCGAAGCCATCGTCGACCAAGGCCCTCGCCGCGTCGATCAGTTCGATCGGGTCGGGTAGCAAGGTACGTTCATCGGACACCACTTCGAGCTTCACCCAATGGGTCTCGACGGCCTCGCGGGCGAGCTGCGCAGTCAACACTGCTTCGGCCGTCGTATGGCAGCCAGCGGTGTTGGGCAGGATCGCTATGTCCAGGCGACGCAGCAACTCGATCATCCCGGTACGCGAGTCCGGACTCACACGCCGCATGGCCACGGTGGTCAACTCGGTGCCCGACGCCACCAGGGCCCGCTCGAGAACGGCCAGGTTGGAGATCCCCCCGGTGCCCATGATGAGCCGAGAAGCGAACTCGCGGTCCGCGATCCGCAGACAGTCAGCGGCCTTCGCGTTCCCGTATAGCGCGGATTCGGCGTTCGTATCCGTGGTCGGATCATTCCGCATCGCACTACCCACCCTGCACCGCCGTGACGATTTCAACACCGGCACCCGCATGCAGGGCCGTGCTCCAGCTCCCCCGGGGAACAACCACGCCGTCGACGGCGACGGCGATACCTCGGTCCGGCAGACCCATACTCCTCAGCAGTTCCGCCACCGAGGCATCGGGCCGCAGGGTCATGTCCTCTCCGTTGACGGTGACCGTCATCATCTGCTCACTCCTTGGTTGATGGCGTCGCTCGCGTTCGTGGCCCCGACAGTGCGCCGGCCTGCAGCGCCGCGGAGTACGTCGAGGACCACATGAGCCGTATAGGGCGCCAACAGGATTCCGTTGCGGCCGTGGCCGGTGGCAACCAGCACCCGCTCATCGATGCGACGGATGATGGGGAGCCCGTCGACCGAACACGGACGCATGCCGGCACCGGCCTCGGCCAGCTCGTAGGTACGCAGACCGGGCATGAGGTCGACGGCGTCGGACAGCAGGTCCGTCACGCCGCCGACATCGGGGGCAAAGGCCGTCTCGTCGAACGGTTCGTACTGAGTGGCGCCGACAACGACGCCGTCCTGCCGCGGGACCAGATACACCGCCCGACCGTGCATCCGCGCTCGCACCACGTGCGTTGGCGGTGGCACCGACCACGTGGTCCGACGGAGCCGGAGGATCTCTCCCTTGGCCGCATGCAACGACACCTCCGGCACCAACGCGGACGTTCCCAATCCCGCGGCGACGAGGATGTCATCGGCGTCGGCCAGCTCGGCGAGATCACTGATCCGCCGCTCGATCACCTCACCACCGGCCGCCAGAAGCGCCTCCCGCAACGCGGCGAGCAATCGACGGTTGTCCACCGCGCCCTCACCGATGGCCAGATAGCCGCTGTGCAGCCGGGAGCTCACGGCCGATTCGAGTCGCCGTATCTCAGTCGGGCCCACCCGGCGCAGGTCGTCCTGGGCGCGCGGTCGGCGGGCCCAGACGAAGTCGGCGAGAGTATCGAGATGTTCGGCGTCGGCGGAGGACGCTGCGACGAACAGCGAGTCGGCGGCTGCCAGAACGCTGTGGCCGCCCAGACGGGACAGCAACTGCGGCCAGCGGCGCACCGACTCGGTGGACAATGCCAGCAGCTCGTCCTCCCCGGGATGCCCTTCACCCAGGGACCCGAGCATGCCCGCCGCCACCCATGCCGCCCGATGCTCGGCGCCGGCGTCAAACACCCGAACCCGCCAACCGGCGTCGGCAGCGGCCAAGGCACAGGTCAAGCCGATGACACCGCCACCGATCACCGCCAGCAGGCCGGTGGCGGAGCCGGAATTGTCAGCAATCACGTCAGATCATCCTTCCTTCGCCGGCATTACCCGGATCAGGTCAAACGGTCAGCGGAGGATCGATCCGCACTCTCAGCCCGGCGCACCCCGGGCTCCCGTGTCGTTCCACCCCAGGCTACCGCCGTCGTTCTGGGCGTTGGCACGGCGGTGGCGACCCGGGGCCGCAGTCGTCTCGACTCCCACGGCTAGCGTGGCCACCGTGACCGACACCCGAAGCGCGCGGACCGCGCGGCTCGCCGACGCCCGCCTCTACCTGTGCACCGACGCCCGCCGGGAACGCGGAGATCTCGTCGACTTCGTGTCCGCTGCAGTCGCCGGCGGTGTCGACATCGTCCAGTTACGGGACAAGGGTTCGCCCGGCGAAGCGCAGTTCGGCACCCTCGAGGCCCGAGAGGAACTCGAGATCCTGGCACATATGCGCGCCATCGCCCACCAGCACGGCGCGATGCTCGCGGTCAACGACCGCGCCGACATCGCCGCACTGTCACGCGCCGATGTCCTGCACGTCGGACAGGGCGACCTGCCCGCCAAGCTGACCCGCCACATTGCCGGCGCCGACATCGCGATCGGCATCTCCACCCACGACGCAGCACAGTTACGCGAAGCGGTCGACGACGACGACGTCGACTACTTCTGTGTCGGGCCGTGCTGGCCCACGCCGACCAAACCCGGCCGGTCCGCCCCAGGCCTGGACCTCGTCCGTCAGGCAGCGGCGGTCGCGACCGAGAAGCCGTGGTTCGCCATCGGCGGCATCGACGCCGACCGGCTCACTGCGGTGACCGATGCCGGAGCCCGCCGGGCAGTGGTGGTCCGCGCGATCACCGCCGCCGACGATCCACGCACGGCCGCCACGCAGTTGCGTGGTGCGCTGTAGGACGTTGCGCCGACAACGCAGTTGCCGCGTCGCAACTGCGCGGTCTATCGTGGTCGCCATCATGTTGTGCATGCAGAACGCGCTCGTAACCCGCCGCAGCGGGGTCTGAATCTGACCGACCCCCCGCTGCGGGGTCGTTGCGCATCTGCCCGTCGGTCGCTCCTCGACCGGACAGGCGAATTCCATGCACACCATCCGACGCACAACACATCCACGCACCGATCCGTTCGCGGCTCGGTTCGGTCAGTCGCTGCCACGCGGCATGCGCGAGGAGGCGACCGGCCTGAGCTGGGAAGGCTTCCTCGCCGAGTACGCCCCGACCGGGGCGATCCGGCTGGGCACCTGGTCGACCCGACGGGACCGAGAAGACCTGGTCACCTGCCAGGCCACCATCGCCCACGCCGACAAGATCATGTCGTTACAGGCGACCGCCGCCGGCCCGATCGGGGCAATGACGTCGATGTTGCACGACATCGGGGCGCCGGTCCAGATCGCCGGACTCCATCAGCGCGAGGTCGCCGGGACCGTCATCACATTCCTGCTGTGCGAACACGACGACCGCCGATGCTGGGCGTACGGCACCGGCCAGACCGCCGACGAAGCCAACGTCCGCGCACTCATCGCCGGGGCCAACCGGCTCCGGCCGACGCAGTGACCGGCGGTGGCCCGATCCCAAAACTGGGCCCGACTGCAGAATTGGGCACGATTCTCAGCTCCGCGGATCGAGAGCGTTGATGCGTTCCTGCAGCATCGGCCAAGCATTCTCGAAACCCGGATGCAACGGCAACTCGGAGATGTCGTCCTCGCGCACCCAGCGCAGCTCAGCGGACTCGAAGTTCGCCACGGTGTCCACCGGTTGATCGACCTCGGCGATCACCGTGGTGTACGTCCACCCGCTGGGCGCCTGGTGGGTGACGATCGCGGCAACCACCCGCAGCGCGCTGTCCCCGATACCGGCTTCCTCGTCGGCCTCGCGGATCGCCGTGTCGATCGCACTCTCATGAGAGTCGCGGGCACCGCCGGGCAAACCCCAGGTACCGCCCTGATGCGACCACACCGCCCGGTGCTGAAGCAGGATCCCGGTGGACCCGTCGGGCAGCGGCGCGCGCAGCAGCAGTCCTGCCGCACCATTGCGGCCCCAGTAGCGCGAACCGTCCGGATCGACCACCCAACCGTCGCCGTCTCCGCGCACTCTGCCTCCTGCTGCTCGTCGTCGCCCCGACTCTCCAACCGTGCGGCCCGGACGTCGTCCACCGTATGTGAGGCGGCCGGTACTGGCCAGAGTGCGAACGTGGAATTCACTCCGCCGACCCGATCCGCCTCTGGTCGACTCCCCCGCCGACCCGATCCGCCCGCAATCCGACAAGTGCGGGGACACGGCACCGCACGTCGAGCCGGGCGCGCACCCGAGGACTAGGGTTGAGGCAGATGTCCGAACCGTGTCCTCGAGCTTTCGACGCAACGCCGGACATCGCGTTTCGCCACTTGCCGAGAGACGAAACATATGGACTGCGCGCGGCGACAGACAAGGTGGAGACCGTGAACCCGACGCCGGCACGACCGGCACGATCGGAAAGTGACGCCGGAAATATGGAGAGTTCGGAAGGAACCTGACGTGACCGGCGACGTCTCGCCCATGAGGACCGCGCTCACGCGTGCGGGCCGGACCATCCGGCCCAGTCCCACGGCGCCTCCGATCCGACAGGTGCTCTCCGACCGCCGCAATCTCGTCACCTCGACACGCCAGCGGGCACAGTCGCCGCTGACGACGCTGCGCCACTACTCGGTTACCAGTCCGGGAAAACTCATCCTGATCCTTGTGGTGCTCGCGATCTCGTGTGTGGCCACCGGTCTGTACGCCTCGACTACGTTGGAAGACCGCACCCAGACACTTCGGCTGATGATCGATCGCACCGAGCCGCTCGCCGAAGCCTCCCAGGTTCTCTACAGTTCACTGTCGATCGCCGATGCCTCGGCCAACTCGGCGTTCATCTCCGGCGGCCTGGAATCGCCGGAGTTGCGGACGCGATACGCCGACGCGCTCGCCACCGCGTCGTCGTCGCTGATCATCGCGGCCGGGTCCTCCGAAGAGGTCGAGCGAGCCACCAGCGCGGCCGCCTCTCGCGAGATCGACTCGGACCTCAACACCCTGGCCATCAGCATCCCGGTATACAGCGGCCTCGTGGAAGTCGCCCGGACCAACAACCGTCTCGGCAACCCGGTCGGCTCGGCGTACCTCGGCGAGGCGTCGACCATGATGCAGGAGAAGATCCTGCCGGCCGCCCAGCGCCTGTACCAGCGTCGGTCGATGGCAATCGCCGATCCGCAGAGTGCGCTGACGAAGCCACCGTGGGGTGTGTACATCGCGTTGGTCGCCTTGGTCGTCGGGCTCTTGGCCACCAGCCGCTATCTGGTCAGGCGCACTCGACGTCGATTCAACGTCGGTGTGTTGTCGGCCTTGATCGCAGTCGTCGTGGGGACGGTGTGGCTGCTGACCTCCGGTTTGATGTCGGTGGCCGCCACCAACAACGCGCGCGTGGACGGGGCGGCCCCACTGCGCGAACTCACCTCGGCACGCATTCTCACCCAGCAGGCGCGGTCGGCGGAGACGCTGTCATTGGTGCGCCGCGGTGACCAAGAAGATCAGGACCGCACATTCACCGACACCACCGCCGCCATCGAGCGGCTGATCGACCGGGTGGAGCGCGAGCGCGGTGACTCCAGCGTCGTCACCGACGCGCAGATCTACAACGCCAACTATGTGCTCGACCGCTGGCGTGAACTCGATGCGCAGGTCCGCGCACAGATGTCGGCAGGTGACTTCGCACAGGCCCGCACGATGACGATGGGCGACGGGCGCAACACCACCGCGCAGGCCTACCGCGACCTCGACCGCGCGCTCGTCGACAGCATCACCACCACCCGCCAGGCCTTCCGCGACGACATCAACACCGCCCAACGTGTCCTCGGCTTCACTGGCTCCGGCATCCTCGGACTGACCTTGTTCGCCGGCGCCGCGGTGGTGATCGGACTGATCCCGCGTATCCGGGAGTACCGATGATCGACCGGTTCGAGGTTCGGGTACGCATCAAGAAGCTGACGACGTCGGCCGTACTGGCCCTGGCGGTGGGTGCCGCCGCCACCGGCTGCGCCCGGTTCCCCGCACCGGAATCGCCGCCACCGGTCGCGTTCGGAGCACGTCCGCTGCCTCCCGGTGCGCAGACCGATGTGCCGCGCGAGCCGGTGCCGACCTCGCAGAACTGCGACGCGACGGTGAGCCTGCGCCCCGGTGCGATGCCACCCCCCGGCCAGATGCCGCGGGGCAGCACGATGGCGGAGATCCTGGAGAGCGGGCGGCTCATCGTCGGACTCGACATCGGCAGCAATCTGTTCAGTTTCCGCGACCCGATCAGCGGCGACATCCAGGGATTCGACGTCGACATCGCGCGCGCGATCTCGCAAGCCATCTTCGGCGACGAAGCCACCATCGAGTTCCGGGTGCTCAGTTCCGCCGACCGCACCCAGGCGCTCGCCGACCACTCCGTCGACGTGGTGGTGAAGACGATGAGCATCACGTGTGACCGGCTGCAGGATGTGTCGTTCTCAACCCCCTACTACGTTGCGTACCAACGCATTCTATCGACCCGCAACTCCGGTGTCACCGAACCTCGGCAACTCGTCGGCAAACGCGTCTGCGCCGCCCGGGGCGCCACCTCCATCGGCCGAATACAGGCCATCGTGCCGCGCGTCAGAATGGTCACCACCACCACGTGGGCCGATTGCCTGGTGATGATGCAACAGGGTCAGGCCGACGCGGTCAGCACCGACGACGCCATCCTCGCCGGCCTCGCCGAACAGGACCCGTGGGTGCAACTCGTGGGGCCTAGTCTCGGCGTGGAGTACTACGGTGTCGGAATCCCGAAGGGCCAAGACGACATGGTGCGTTTCGTGAACGGAGTCCTCGAACAGCTCCGCAGCTCAGGACAGTGGCAAGAGATGTACGACCGCTGGTTGTCGATCCTGGGGCCGAGTAACGGACCGCCACAACCGGTGTACAGAGACTGACGGCATGACCGATGAGGAGACGACGGAGAGCATCCGACCGAGCGGCACTGGCCGATCGAGGTGACGTGCTGAGATGACAGGCTGAGATGACAGACGAGGAGTATCGCCCGCAGGCGCCGGCGTCCACAGCGGACGCGGGCGGGGCCGAGGTGGGCACGCAGGCGGTGAGCCGCGATGAGCTCTGCGACGACGAGCCCGCCGACGTGGGTACCCAGGCGGCGTCGGCAGCCGATCTCGACGTCGGCACCCAGCAGGCGTCGGTTGACGATCTCGATGTCGGCACCCAGCAGGCCACCCTCGGCGATCTCGACGTCGGAACCCAGTACGCCGACGTTGGGAACGCAGATGACCAGGAAGACGGACCCACCGACCGGGTGTCGGGACGGTCCGGACCGACGATCCCGACCGACGTTATCTCCGCCCTCGGCTCAGGTCGGCGACTGGTGCCGCGCAACCGATCGATGGTGCACGATCGTCGTCTGGGCAGTGGACTCGTCGAGTTGCCCAAGATCACCGACATCGAGCCCGCAGATGCGGTGCTGACCCACCCGGTCATCGCGGAGAGCAAACGCACGTGCTGGCGATGTGGAAAACCGGTCGGACGCACCTCCGGTCCCGGTCAGGGCGATCTCACCGGCGAGTGTCCGCACTGCGGGGTGCGGTATTCGTTCGTGCCCGGCCTCGAACAGGGCACACTGGTTGCCGACCAGTACGAGATCGCCGGTGCCATCGCACATGGCGGCCTCGGCTGGATCTATCTGGCCATCGACCGCAACGTCTCCGACCGCCCCGTCGTGCTCAAGGGTCTGCTCAATTCGTCGGACTCCGAGGCGCAGGCGGTGGCTGTCGCCGAACGACAGTTCCTCGCGTCGGTGAACCACCCCGGCATCGTCAAGATCTACAACTTCGTGGAGCACGTCAACGAATTCGGTGACCGTTTCGGCTACATCGTGATGGAGTACATCGGCGGGCAGACCCTCAAACAGATCACTGCCGAGGACGAAGGCGGCACCGGGTTGCTGCCCGTCGAGCACGCGATGGCCTACATGCTGGAGGTACTGCCCGCCGTCGGTTACCTGCACTCCGTCGGCCTGGTCTACAACGACGTCAAACCCGAGAACATCATGGTCGGCAGCGACGAGGTGAAGCTGATCGACCTCGGTGCGGTGTCGGCGATCAACGGGTACGGACACCTGTACGGCACACCGGGTTTCCAGGCCCCCGAGATCGTCCGGACCGGCCCGCAGGTGGCCTCCGACATCTACAGCATCGGTCGCACCCTCGCGGCGCTCACCGTGGACATGCCCAAACGCAACGGCCGCTACCTCGACGGCCTGCCCTCCCCCGAGGACACCCCGGTGTTCCGAGATAATCCGTCGTATTACCTTCTGCTGCAACGAGCTACGGCCGAAGACCCTGCCGACCGGTTCGCCTCCACCGACGAGATGACGACCCAGGTCCTCAATGTGCTGCGCGAGATCGTCGCCGTGCACACGGGCGTGCCGCGCCCATCGCTGTCCACGGTGTTCACCCCGCAACGCTCGACGTTCGGTACCGATCTGATGTTGGCGCCGGTCGACGGTTTCTTCGATCCCGAACAGGCCGCGTTCTACGATCCTGTCGACATCGCCCGGGCGTTGCCGCTGCCGCTGGTCAATCCGGCCGATCCCGCGTCGAGCATGCTCACCTCGGCCGCGTTCTCCGATCCGCGCCAGACCCTGGACTCCATCCATGCGGCCCGCGCCGACGGCTTCTCGTCACTGCTCGGCCGCACCGACAAGCGCAAACACCCGTCCCTGGAGATCGATCTCGCCGAGGTGCGCGCGCATCTGGAACTCGACGACGTCGACACCGCCCTCGCTCTGTTGCGGGATGTCTCGGTGCACCACGGTGATTCGTGGCGCGTGCAATGGTATCTGGCCATCTGCGCGCTGATGAACGACGAGCCAGAGCTGGCCTATGAGCGGTTCAGCGATGTGCTGCAGGCGATGCCCGGCGAGGTGGCACCGAAGTTGGCGGTGGCCGGTACGGCCGAACTCATCGGCCGGTGGCTGTCGGATGAGGGTTTGCCGTCGGAGAGTCACGACGCACGCATAGCCGAACTGTTCGATGTCGCCGCCCACCACTATCACGATCTGTGGCTCACCGACCACGGGATCGTGACCGCGGCCTTCGGGCTGGCACGGCTGGCGGTGGCCACCGGTGACGTCGCGTCGGCCATCGCACCGCTCGACGAAGTGCCGCCCACCAGCAGACATTTCAACACCGCACGCGCGACCGCGGTGATCGCACTGGTGCACGGCAGACCCACCGGCGAGATCACCCGCCAGCAGGTCGTCGAAGCCGCGCGACGAGTGGGCGTGATGCCCGAGGGCGAACCCCGCAAGCAGCGTCTGCTACTCATCGTGCTCGGCACCGCCCTGGGCTGGGTGCACGAGAATCCCGACACCGATCCCACCCTTCAACCGACCACGCTGCTGGGATATCCGTTCACCGAGCAGGGCCTGCGGGCCGGCACCGAACGCAGTCTGCGAGCACTGGCCCGACAGACCCGGTCCAACCGAGATCACCGGTTCATGCTCGTCGACCTCGCGAACTACGTGCGGCCGGACACGCTCTTCTGAACACGCCACCCCTCGCTGATAGAACAACCCAAAGCCCGCCCCGCCGATCCAGAAGCCCAGAGCCCCCGCCCCGCTCATCGAGTAGCCCAAAGCCCCCGCCCCGCTCATCCAGCAGCCCAAAGCCCCCGCCCCGCTCATCGAGTAGCGTGAAGCCCCCGCCTCGCTGATCGAGTAGCCCGAGGCGCTAGCCGAGGGCGTATCGAGATCAGACAACGCACCCGCTCGACCCAAAACAACGCCCAGTCAACGACATACGGCGCCCAACGAACGAGATACCGCGCCCACTCGACGGGAAAGGACGCCCACTCAACGCGGGGTGCTGACGACTTCCGCGGACTGTCGGGCGATGGCCAGTTCCTCGTTGGTGGGGACCACGAGCACCGACACGTCGGCATCGTCCGGCGAAATTCGCCGGGCATCTTTGCTGCGCAGGGCATTACGCTCGCGGTCGACGACGATCCCGTAGTTCTCCAGGCCCGCAAGCGCATCGGCGCGCACACTCGCCGCGTTCTCACCGACACCGGCGGTGAACGTGATTGCGTCCACCTTCCCCAACTCGATCATGTACGCGCCGATGTAGCGGCGCAGGCGATGGATGTAGACGTCGTAGGCGCGTCGTGCCGCCTCGTCGCCCTGCGCCATCTTCTCGGTGATGGTCCGGAAGTCGTTTTCGCCGCACAAACCCTTCAGCCCGGACTGCTTGTTGAGCAGCGTGTCGATCTGATCGACCCGGAGCTTCGCGACACGGTGCAGGTGCAGCACGATGCCCGGATCGACGTCACCGCTGCGGGTGCCCATCACCAATCCCTCGAGCGGGGTCATCCCCATCGATGTGTCCATCGGCCGACCACCGGCGATCGCCGACGCCGACGCCCCGTTGCCGAGATGCAGGACGATCTGATTGATCGACTCGAGGGGGCGTTCGAGGAACCCGGCCACCTGCTCCGAGACATATTCGTGGCTGGTGCCGTGAAATCCGTAGCGACGGATGGCGTGCATACTTGCGACGCCGCGGTCGATGGCGTAGGTCGCGGCAGCGTCGGGCATGTCGTGGAAGAACGCGGTGTCGAAAACCGCCACCGACGGCACCTCCGGAAGCAATGTCCGAGCTGCCTCGATGCCGATCAGGTTGGCCGGATTATGCAGCGGCGCAAGGCTGGAGATTCGTGAGATCTCCCCGATCACCTCGTCGTCGATCAGGGTCGGGCGGAAGAAGGTGCGTCCCCCGTGCACCACTCGATGGCCCACCGCCTGCAACCCGGCGCTGCGTAGATCCGTGCCGTGGTCGGTGAAGAACCGCATCGCCCGCTCGATGGCCGCATGGTGGTCGGGCAGCTCCGCCGACACGGTCTCGACATCGCCGTCTTGTTCATGGGTGATCGAAGATCCGGTATCGCCGATCCGTTCGGCGATACCGTCGGCCACCACCTGTTGGCTACCAGGATGGACCAGTTGGTATTTCAGCGACGACGAACCGGCGTTGAGGACCAGCACCGCACCGGCGGCCGTCGCGTTCATGCCGGTCCCTCCGTCACGGTCCCGGGTTCACCCTGGGCCTGGATGGCGGTGATCGCCACCGTGTTCACGATGTCGGAGACGAGCGCACCGCGGGACAGATCGTTGATCGGTTTGTTGAGGCCTTGCAGCACCGGGCCGATGGCGACCGCACCCGCACTGCGTTGTACCGCCTTGTAGGTGTTGTTGCCGGTGTTGAGATCCGGGAACACGAGAACGGTCGCCTGCCCCGCCACCGGCGACTGGGGCATCTTGGTCGCCGCCACACTCGGTTCCACCGCGGCGTCGTACTGGATGGGACCTTCCACCAGGACCTCCGGCGCTCGTTCTCGTACGAGGTCGGTCGCCACCCGCACCTTGTCGACGTCGGCGCCGGAGCCCGACTCGCCGGTGGAATACGAGAGCATGGCGACCTTGGGTTCGATCCCGAACTGCGCGGCCGTCTGCGCCGACGAGATGGCGATGTCGGCGAGTTGTTGATCCGTCGGGTCGGGCACCACCGCACAGTCGCCGTAGGCGAGCACCTTGTCGGCCAGGCACATGAAGAACACGCTGGAGACCGTGTTGACGCCGGGCTTGGTCTTGATGATCTCGAAGGCCGGCCGGATCGTGTGTGCGGTGGTGTGCACCGCCCCGGACACCATGCCGTCGGCGATCCCGGTGTGTACCATCATCGTGCCGAAATACGAGACGTCGTGCATCATCTCGGCGGCGCGTTCCATGTCCATCCCGCGGTGCTTGCGGATCTCGGTGTACTGGGCGGCGAAATCATCCAACAGCTCCGACGATGCGGGATCGATCACGTCCACGCCGTCCAGGTCGACACCGAGTTCCTGTGCGCGCGTATGTATCCGGTCGGTTGGGCCGAGCAGTGTGAGACGGGCGACGCCGCGTCGCAGGAGGTGCCCGGCGGCGCGCAGGATCCGGTCCTCCTCACCTTCGGGCAACACGATGTGCTTGGGGTTCGCCCGCGCGCGGGCGACGAGGCCGTACTCGAACATCTGTGGGGTGACCACCGATGGCGCCCGCACGTCGAGCACCTTCAGCAACGCCTCCGGGTCGATGTTGCGCTCCATCAACCCCAGGGCCGCATCGATTTTGCGCGCCGAATCCCGACCGAGCCGCCCCCGGGTGTGCGCGGCGGTCCGCGCCGTCTCGTAGGTGCCATGTCCGCACGCGATGATCGGCAGCGTCGGTTTGAGCCCTTTCACGAGCGCCTCGATCATCGGATGCGGCCGCAGACCGCCGTTGAGGATGATTCCCGACAGTCTCGGAAAGCTCTGCGCGGTATTGGCGTTGACGAGCGCCAGCAGTACGTCGGAACGGTCGGCGGGCGTGATCACCACCATCCCGTCGGTCAGCCGCTCCAGGATGTGTTCGACGGTCATGCCGCCGGCCATCACGTTGAGGGCCTCCCGGTCGAGCAGGGTCTCGTCGCCGCTGTACATGTGCGCACCGAGCGCGGTCTTGAGTTCACCGATCGTGGGGGCGAACAACACCGGGTTTTCCGGCAGACACCAGGTCGGCACGCCGGTCTTGGCGACCTCACGATTGGTGACGTCGAGCAGCTCCGGTTCGCAACGGTTCACCACGATGGCCGCCGTGGTCGCATGCGCGGCCGAGATCTCGGTGAGCAGCAGCTCGGCCAGACCGTGCATCTCCACGGCGCTGCGCCCAGACGCCTTGACCGCCAAGATGATCGGCGCTGAGAGGTTGGCCGCGATCCGCGCGTTGTAGCTCAGCTCCGACGGGTTGCCGACGTCGGTGTAGTCGGACCCGACGATCAGGACGGTGTCGCAGGACGCCTCGACGGCGTGGAAGCGGGCCACGATCTCCCCGATCGCCGCTTCCGGGTCGTCGTGCACCTGCTCGTAGGTGACGCCGATGCGGTCTTCGTAGGGCAGATCCACCGAGTCCCGATCCATCAGCAGATCGAGGATGTAGTCTCGTTCGCCGCCGCTGGCCCGGGAGATGGGACGGAACACACCGACCCGCCCGCCACGCGCCGACAACAGCGCCAGCAACCCGAGCGCGATGGTCGACTTGCCGGTGTCCCCTTCGGCCGAGGCGAGGTAGATGCTGCGCGACTCGACGGTGTCTGCACCCATGGGCTCAGCCTATCGGCGATCCGGCGGTCACAGGGTGTGCTCGCAGGTGAATTCGAGTTGGATCGATCACGCACCCGGTCGGCGTTCGCACGGTCAGAGCAGGATGCCGGGGTTGCAGACGCCGTCGGGGTCCAGGGTGCGTTTGACCGCGCGCAGCGCCTCGACTGCGAGCGCACCGACCTCGTCGTGGTAGGTCGCGCGGTGGTCGCGGCCGACGCCGTGATGATGGGTGATGCTGGCGCCGGATGCGCGGATCGCGGTGTTGGCAGCCGCTTTCGCCGCCGCCCATTGCTCTATCGGGTTCGGCGTCTGCGGACAGACGACGGTGAAGTAGAGCGAGGCGCCGGCCGCATAGACATGGCTGATGTGACACATCACCAGCGGCTCGGTTCCCAGGTCGGCGAGGGCGGTGGTCACCGCATCGGTGACCGCGGCTTTGACCTCCGCCAATCGGGACCAGTAGGTGACGGTCTCCAGGGTCTCCACCAGCACGCCGGCGTCGAGCAGCGGGTCACGCAGATACGGTGCGCGGAACCTACCGGCCCGCCACGCCTGCCCCGGCTCTGTTCCGGCGTAGGTGCCACCGGCCTGACCCAACACCTCGGTGGTCGCGTCACGGCGCCGGTCCACCTCGGCCGCCGCACCCTCATAGCCGACGACCGCCAGACATCCGCCGGTATCGCCGCCGAGGTCGTCGGGGTCGGCGAGGTTGATGGCGGTCTCCACCTCGTCGGACAGCCGCAGCACGGTGGGCATCGGCCCGTCCTGGGCGAGGCGCCGCAGAGCGGCTGCGCCGGCGTCGAAGTCGGCGAAGCCCCAGCCCTCGAATACCCGACGGGTGGGTGTCGGGTGGATGCGGACGGTGACCTCGGTGATGATCCCGAACGCCCCTTCCGATCCGAGGACGAGGTGGCGCAGGTCCGGGCCGGCCGCCGACCGGGGTGCCGTGCCGAACTCGACGGTGCCACGCGGGGTGGCGAGCACCAGATGCTCCACCATCTCGTCGAAGCGACCGTAGCCGGCCGACGACTGACCGGCCGATCGGGTGGCCGCGTACCCGCCGATGCCGGCGCCCGCGTAGGACTGCGGGAAATGCCCGAGGGTGAACCCGTTGGCGCGCAGCAATTCTTCGGCGCGCACGCCACGCAGGCCGGCCTGCAGTGTCGCGGTGCGGGAGATCTCGTCGACCTCCACGAGCTGGTCGAGCCGGTGCAGGTCCACCGACACGACCCCGGCGAACCCGGCACGCTGCGGCGTGAGACCGCCCACCACCGAGGTGCCCCCGGTGAACGGCACCACCGCGACCCGGTGGTGGGCGCACAACTCGAGCAGCCGCACCACGTCGCCGTGGTTTGCGGGTGCGACGACCAGATCGGGGGCGTCGCTGCCGTCACCGCCGCGCAACGTGAGCAGATCGGTTGTCGAGTATCCACGGGTGTGATCGATGCGATCACGGTGGTCTGCGCTGACATTCGACGCTCCGAGCAGTTTCACCAGCGCGGTGCGGACCGCCTCGGGCACCGCGGGTTCGGCGAGCACGACCGCGTCGGGGTCGACACCGGTATCGGCGACCGCATCGGCACCGGCGAGCGCGGCGGCCGCGGCCGGAAGGTCGGCCGGGGTGGTCGGATCACCCCACCGGGGGCGGTGCATCGTCACGGCCCGCAGCGCGGTCTCGTCGTCGGATGTGTTCGACAGGCTCGGTTCGTCGGACATCGGCCCACCTCCTCGTGCGTTACACATTCAGCGTAACTGTCACTCAGGTGGCGGCGTCGGTCACCTCACGATGGCGCGCACCACCAGGTCGGCGACGTCATCGTCGGAGAGCGCACTGTCCGGGATGAGCATCAACGAGTAGATCGTGCGGACCAGGAACTCGGCAGCCCCGCGCGGGTCGGGCCGAAGCTGCGCGGCGATCTCGGGCTGCAGATCAGGCAGGGTCTGCTCCACGATCTGGTGGATCAGTGTCGGGCCCGCCGCAGCTTCGGTGGCCACGAGCGCCCGCACCACCTCTTCGGGTTCGTTGCGCAGCACGTACTGCAGGGCCTCGTGCTCACGGATGTAGGGCAGCACGTTGCGCACCTGCGCACGCACCTTGCCGGCCGCATCGGGCTCGGCGTCGGCCCACTCGCGCAGTTTGACCCGCAAGGTCACGACCTCACGCTCGACGATCGCGGCGATCAGCGCATCCTTGCCACCGAACATCCGGTACGCCGTCGCCCGCGCAACCCCGGCCTGCCGCGCGACCGAGGTCAGGCTCAGCGCCTTCGCCCCGAATCGCGACACCAGCGCCACGCCGACGTCCACCATGCGGTCCCGTTCCATGGGCAATCACGGTATCGGACGAATCGCGCGGTCCGCGGCCACCGCGACCGGCACCGTCAAGCGCCCCCCGAGGCCGATTACGCTCGAACGCCCGTCACACCGAGAGCTTGCGCAGCCGGGGTGCCAGGTCCTTCTCGAAGTTCTCCAGGAAACGACGCTGGTCGTGTCCGGGCGCGTGGAACACCAGGTGGTTGAGGCCGGAGTCGGTGTAGAACTTCACCTTCTCCACCGCCTCGTCCGGGTCCGACGCCACGATCCACCGCTTGGCGACCTGCTCGATCGGCAGTTCGTCGGCCAGACGCTCCATCTCCGTCGAGCTGTTCACGCTGTGCTTCTGCTCGGCGGTCAACGACAGCGGCGCCCAGAACCGCGTATTCTCCAAGGCCAATTCCGGGTCCGGATCGTAGGAGATCTTGATCTCGATCATCCGGTCGATCTGCTCGAAATCGCGTTCGGCCTTCTCCGCGCCTTCCTTGACCGCCGGGATCAGCTTTTCCTGGTACAGCTCGGCACCCTTACCCGACGTACAGATGAACCCGTCACCCGCCCGACCGGCATAGCGGGCGACCACCGGGCCGCCCGCGGCCACATACACCGGGATCGGCTGCTCGGGCACGTCGTACATGTAGGCGCCCTGCGTCTTGTAGTACTCACCGTCGAAGTTCACCTCCTCGCCAGTCCACAACTCGCGCATCAGCCTGATCGACTCACGCAGCCGGGCGAAACGCTCCTTGAACTCCGGCCACTCACCCTGAAATCCGGTCGCGTACTCGTTGAGCGCCTCACCGGTACCCACACCGAGCATGATCCGACCCGGATACATGCAGCCCATCGACGCGAACGCCTGCGCGATCACCGCCGGGTTGTAGCGGAACGTCGGCGTCATCACCGACGTCCCGATCTGCACCCGCTTGGTGCGCTCGCCGACCGCGGCCATCCACGCCAGCGAGAACGGGGCATGACCACCGTTGTGGCGCCACGGCTGGAAGTGATCGCTTACCGTCACCGAATCGAGCCCGTGCTCCTCGGCCAACACGGCGATCTCCACGAGTTCCCGCGGATCGAACTGCTCCGCCGACGCCTTGAGACCGAGTTTGAGTTCTGCTGCCACGCTGTTACCTCGTTTTCGTCCATCACGTATTCGTTCGTCCCCGATCGATCACTCCGTATCCAACCTACTCAGGCTCAGCGCACGCGGTTCGTCCCCCGGGTACCGCTTCCTCCGGCGGTGGCAGAAGGACAACGAACAGGTGTCGGCGGACGCACCGTTTGCGCCGGTGGACCTCAAGTTGACTTGAGGTTCTACCGTGGTGGGATGAGCATGCAGTCGGTCGCATGGGACACCATGTACAAAACGATGAACGCGCCGCAGGGACGCACGCTGCGCGGTGAACGGCGCGCCACCATGCGTCGGATCGGCGGCTTCGCAAAACCGCATCGTCGGCGCATCGTCCTGTTCCTCGGGTTGTCGGTGTTCACCGCCTTGTTGACGGTGGCGACACCGCTGCTGGCCGGGCGGGTGGTCAATCTGATCACCGGTGGTGGCAGTGGCGGTGCCATCGCCGGACTGGCGGTGCTGATCGCGGGTATCGCGCTCGTCGAGGCCGGATCGGGGATCGCGCTGCGGTGGTTGTCGTCCAATATCGGTGAAGGACTCATCCTGGATCTGCGCCGTGCGGTGTTCGACCACGTGCAGAAGATGCCGGTCGCCTTTTTCACCCGCACGCGGACCGGCGCGTTGGTCAGCCGACTCAACAACGATGTCATCGGCGCACAACGTGCGTTCAGCGACACGCTGTCGGGGGTGGTGTCCAACGCGGTGACGCTGGTGCTCACGCTGGGCGTGATGATCGCGATCAGCTGGCAGATCACTCTGCTCGCACTGGTGCTGTTGCCTATCTTCGTGGTGCCGGCGCGGCGCATGGGCAAACGGATGGCGGCCCTGTCCCGCGAGGCCGCCGAGTACAACGCGCGCATGTCGACGCAGATGACCGAGCGGTTCTCAGCTCCTGGTGCGACGTTGGTCAAGCTATTCGGACGTCCCGAGGTGGAGTCGGCGGAGTTCGCCGATCGCGCCGACCGGGTGCGCGACATCGGCGTACGGCGCGCGATGCTGCAGAACTACTTCATGACGGCGCTGACGTTGGTGTCCGCGCTCGCCTTGGCACTGGTCTACGGGCTTGGCGGCTGGCTGGCGGTCGGCGGGCACCTGTCCGCGGGCGCCGTGGTGTCGCTGGCGCTGCTGCTGACCCGGATGTATGCGCCGCTGACCGCGCTGGCGAATGCGCGCGTGGAGATCATGAGCGCGTTGGTCAGCTTCGAGCGTGTCTTCGAGGTGCTGGACCTGACGCCGTTGATCGCCGACAAACCCGACGCCCGCACGGTGCCGGCAGGCCCGGTGTCGGTGCGCTTCGACGACGTGTCCTTCGCCTACCCGTCGGCCGACAAGGTGTCGCTGGCGTCGCTGGAAGAGGTTGCCCAACTGGACAACCGCGGTGGTTCGACGGTCCTGCACAACATCGACCTCGACGTGCCGGAGGGCACCATGACCGCGCTCGTGGGCAGTTCAGGCGCCGGCAAGTCGACCATCGCCAATCTCGCGACCAGGCTCTACGACGTCGATTCCGGTTCGATCACTCTCAACGGGGTCGATCTGCGCGATCTGCGCAGCGCCTCGGTCCACCGCACCGTCGGTTTGGTGACGCAGGACGGTCACCTGTTCCACGACACGGTTCGAGCCAACCTGGCGCTGGCGAATCCGGCCGTGTCCGAGGCGCAGATCTGGGATGCGTTGCGTCGCGCGCGCCTCGATGCACTCGTGTCGGCCCTGCCCGATGGCCTCGACACCGTCGTCGGCGAGCGCGGCTACCGCCTGTCTGGCGGCGAACGCCAGCGGCTGACCATCGCGCGGCTGCTGCTGGCCCAACCGTCGCTGGTGATCCTCGACGAGGCCACCGCACATCTGGACTCGACGTCGGAGGCGGCGGTGCAGGAGGCGCTGGCCGAGGCCCTGGTCGGTCGGACGTCGATCGTGATCGCCCACCGACTCTCGACGATCCGGGCCGCCGACGAGATCGCGGTTCTGGAGGGTGGGCGGATCGTCGAACGTGGCGATCACGCGACGCTGCTGGCCCGCAACGGCCGCTACGCCGAGCTGTACCGCACCCAGTTCGCCGACGACGCCGACGGCGATGAGCACGAACTGACCGCCTGAGCCTGCCGAGAGAGCCCCACATCTCGCCGAGCGACTCCGGCCCACGCTTGCCGGTCACTGCTCCGGAGTCGCCGCCCAACTGTGAAAAGCGAGGTCGCGCACCACGATCACCGGTCCATCGGGCCGGTCGGCGCGGTAGTGGGAGTACTTCGCGGCGAGGCGGTCGATCGCGCGTGCGCCGAGTTCACTCTCGGCGTCGACCACATCGGCGCGGCCGTCCACGCGAACCCACCAGAGCGCGGCCCACTCCTCGGTGTAGTGGTCGACGAGCAGCGACACGGCCGGGTTCGCCGCGATGTTGGCGAGGCGACGTAGCCGCTGTGTGCGTTTGGGCTTGTGATCGACGCACGACACCACGATGTCATCGACCAGCGCGAAGACCACCGGAACGAGGTGCGGGCGGGCGTCGGCACCCACCGTGGCCAGCCGCGCCACTCGAGCCGATGCGAACCGGTCTCGCGCGGACATCACCGGGAGTTGCCCGCCGACGACGCTCGCGGCACGAGCGCGGGTTCTGTCGGTGACATTTCGGGTTCTGTCGGCGACGCAAGGGTCATTCGGTCGGGGTGTCGCCGGGGCGGGTGTCGTCGGTGCGCGGCTGCCGGCTCGGCGGGCGCGGCCGCCGGAACTGCAACACGATCAGTCCGATGTTGACCACCACGATGGCGATTCCCAGACCCACCCAGACCCATCGCCCTTCCTGCCACCAATTGACCGTCAACAAGGCCACGCAGACCAGCAAGATCGCCGACCCGACGATGGTCATCCCGCGGGAAAAGGTCTGCGCTCCGCGTGCGAAGTCGTTGTTGATCATCGAAAAATGCTCATCTCAGGTGTTGACTACGATCACCACCGCGATCGCGACGGCCACCACCACTATCCCAACGATCAGGAACGTGACATGCGAGGGGCCGGGCATCTCGCCACCGTCACGCAGGGCGTTCATCGTGCGTCGCCACCGCCACGCACCGAGCAGGGCGATGGCACAACCCAATCCAACCATCACCAGCCCCAGCGCAGTCTCCAGCACGGGATGTTCGATGTCGGCGGCGACATAGACCACGGCAACCCCTGCCGCCATGAACCCCAACGCGGTGCGCACCCAGGCGAGCACCGTGCGTTCGGCGGCCAGCGTGAAACGCGCATCGATGGCGCCGGGCACCGTCGGGGCGCTCGCGCCGGTGGTCTTCGGGGCGGTCTGAGACTCAGCCGGCCCGTTGGCCCTCTCGGTGCTCAGTGTCCTTGGCCTTTCGGATGGCGTCGGCGGCAAACGCCGCGATCACGTCGATGGCGTGCATGCTCTCCGGGTGCCGGGTGGAAAGCACCGGGAACGCGTGCACCTGCCAAGCGTAGCTGTGGGCCACGGTGTCGACACCCGCATCATCGAGCGTCTCGACGAGCTCGATGACGTCGGCTTCGAGCATCTCCCCCTCGGCGGTGACCATCACCGTCGGCGGGAACGCCGCATCGGCGAGGTCGGTGATGCGGCGCACCCCGTTGAAGACCACCGGACCACGCGCGAACAGCGGTGCGAGCTCGGCCATCTTGCTGCGCGGGATGTAGGCGTCGGAGCGGCTGGACCGATCCGGGTGGGTGCCGACGTCGAGGTCGAGCAACGGCGAAATCCCCACGAAGGCGGTGGGCATCGGCAGTCCCTCGTCGATGGCGGCCTCGATCACCTTGCCGGCCAGGAAGCCGCCCGCGGAGTCACCCGCGACGATGACGCGCCGGTAGCCCCGTTCCGACACCAGTTCTCGGTAGGCGCCGACGGCGTCGGCCACCGAGGTACCGACCCCGGCCGCGGGCAGCTGGCGATACTCCACCGAGAACACCGGCAGCTCGCAGGATCGCGACAGCCGACTCGCGATCGAGCGGTGCGAGCCCAGTCCGCAGACCACGAACGCGCCGCCGTGCAGATAGAGGATGGCTGTCTCCGCATCGCGCCGCGATGGTCCCGCGGGCAGGATGAGTTCGACCGGACGACCCGCCAGCGTCATCCGCTCACGCACCACGCCGGCCGGGCGCGGCCCGACCGCGAGCGCCCGGTCTATCAGGAACAGACCCGCCATCCCCGGCCTGTTCAGCGGCCACAGCGAGAGTGTGGGGCGCAGCAGACCGCGGCTGCCGACCCACATGGCATAGGACAGCAGACTCGGGGCGCGGTGATGCACGATCGGCATGGCTCACATCCTCGTCGTCTGGCGATCGGCGGTACGCATTGCCGACGCAGCACGTCCGTTGCTCACATGCTGAGATGGCGTCAGTGCGAAAACTACACGGATCGGGCGTTCCGATCTCGGTTTCGTAGACCGTTTACCACACCATCGATGGGCGCAAACGTCGCGGTGCGTGCGCCACGCCCCGTTCACCTGCGTCACAGACACTGCTGGGAGCTCTCGGTTATATTCTCCGTTCCATGCCGAATCGATGGTGGTGATACGTGGTCATTCCGGCCCAGTTCCTGTTGTCGTCGCAGGCCAGCGCACCGCGAACCCTGTGCGACGTCCTCGATGACACCGCTCGGTCGTACCCGGATTCACCGGCCATCGACGATGGTGACCTGACTCTCACCTACTCCGAGTTGCTCGCTTTGGTACGCCGCGGCGCCGAGAACCTCGGTGACGCGGGAGTCGGCCGCGGCGGGCGTGTCGGCATCCGGATGCCCTCGGGCAGCCGCGATCTGTACGTGGCGATCTTGTCCACGCTCTACGCCGGGGCCGCCTACGTTCCGGTCGACGCCGACGACCCCGCCGAACGTGCGGAGCTCGTCTTCGGTGAGGCGGGCGTGGACGCCATCATCGACGCCGAGGGTGTGCACCCGACCGAAGGACGCACGCCGGTCCCGGCGCAGCGCCCGACGGTCGATGACGACGCGTGGATCATCTTCACCTCGGGTTCCACCGGTACCCCGAAGGGTGTGGCCGTCACCCACCGCAATGCGGCCGCGTTCGTCGACGCCGAGGCCCGCATGTTCCTCGTCGACGACCCGCTGGGGCCCGAGGACCGGGTACTGGCTGGACTGTCGGTGGCCTTCGACGCCTCCTGCGAGGAGATGTGGCTGGCCTGGCGTTACGGGGCCTGTCTGGTGCCTGCACCCCGATCGCTGGTGCGCAGCGGCATGGATCTCGGACCATGGTTGGTGCAGCGCGACGTCACGGTGGTGTCGACGGTGCCCACACTGGCATCGCTGTGGCCGCCGGAAGCGCTCGAGGCCGTGCGGCTGCTGATCTTCGGCGGCGAGGCCTGCCCGCAGGAACTGGCCGAGCGGCTGGCCGTCGAGGGCCGCGAGGTGTGGAACACCTACGGTCCCACCGAGGCCACCGTGGTGGCGTGCGCGGCACCGCTCGATGGCCGCGGCCCGGTGCGTATCGGATTGCCACTGCCGGGTTGGGATCTGGCCGTGGTGGGAGCCGATGGCCAGCCGGTGGGCGAGGGCGAGGTCGGTGAACTCGTCATCGGTGGCGTCGGCCTGGCACGTTATCTGGACCCGGCCAAGGACGCCGCGAAGTACGCACCGATGCCGACCCTGGGTTGGGAACGGGCCTATCGCAGCGGCGACCTCGTGCGGCTCGATCCGGCCGGTCTGCTGTTCCAGGGTCGCGCCGACGACCAGGTGAAGGTCGGTGGGCGGCGCATCGAGCTCGGCGAGATCGACAATGCGCTCCAACAGCTTCCGGGCGTCAGTGGCGCGGCCGCGGCGGTCCGCAAGTCGGCCGCCGGCAACAGTCTGTTGGTGGGCTATCTGGTGTCGCCGCACCCCAACTTCGACGTCGCCGCCGCACATCGACTGCTCACCGAACAGCTGCCGGCGCCCATGGTTCCTCGGCTGGCGCTGGTGGATGAACTCCCGACACGAACGTCGGGCAAGGTGGACCGCAATGCGCTGCCCTGGCCGCTCCCGGGGAGCTCTGGTGCGGCAAAAAAAGACGATGACGGTGACGATCTCACCGACACCGAGGCCTGGATGGCCCAACGATGGACCGACGTCCTCGGCGTCACCGTCGACGACGCGAAAGCCGACTTCTTCGCCGAAGGTGGCGGCTCCCTGGCCGCCGCGCAGCTGGTAACCGCACTGCGGGAACGCTATCCCGATATCACCGTCGCCGACCTCTACGACCATCCTCGTCTGGGTTCGCTGGCCGAACTGCTCGACGGTCGCACCCCGGTGACGGTCGTGCAGGAACGTGACATCACGCCGACCCCGCGCAGCACCGGCTGGGCACAAATCCTGCTGTCGGTGCCGCTGACCACCCTCACCGGTCTGCAGTGGGCGACCTGGCTGGGCGTGGTCAACAACATCGCGGTGGAGGTGGTGGCGCGCGCCGACCGGGATGTGCCGTGGCTGGTTCCGGTGAACTGGTGGGTACTGCTCGTGGCGTTCCTGCTGTTCATCACCCCACCCGGCCGGATGGTGATCGCCGCGGCCGGCGCGCGTCTGCTCCTGGCCGGGGTGACTCCCGGCAGCTACCCGCGCGGCGGAAGCACCCATCTGCGGTTGTGGGTGGCCGAACGCCTGCTCGACGCGAGCGGTGCGGCCAACCTGTCCGGTGCACCGTGGATGATCTATCTGGCCCGCGCCCTCGGCGCCACCGTCGGCCGGGGCGTCGACCTGCACACCATTCCGCCGGTGACCGGCTTCCTCACCATCGGCGAGGGTGCGTCGGTGGAACCCGAGGTGGACATCGCCGGATGGTGGATCGACGGCGACACCGTCCACATCGGTGAGATCGTCATCAAACGCGGCGCCTCCATCGGGGCGCGATCGACGTTGCTTCCGGGTGCAGTGATCGGACGCGACGCCGAGGTGGCTGCCGGGTCGGCAGTTCGTGGTCGGGTCAAGGCACGCCAGCACTGGGCGGGCTCACCGGCGGTGAAGGTCGGCAAGGCCGATCACCCGTGGCCCGAACACCGACCACCGCGCGGTTCGATGTGGGTGCCGATCTTCGGACTGTCGTCGATGGTGCTGGCCGCGATCCCGCTGATCGCGCTGGCCGCCGGACTCGCGGTGATGGGCTCGTGGGCCATCCATGCCGATCGGCTACGCAGCGTCGCCCTGCGCTGCCTGGTCCTGCTGCCGGCCGCCACCGTGACCAGCCTGCTCGTGTTCGCGTTGATCACCGCGATCTTGGTGCGGCTGCTGTCGATTGGGCTCACCAAGGGCTATCACCCGGTGCGATCACGCGTCGGCTGGCAGGTGTGGATGACCGAACGCTTGATGGACGCGTCTCGCACCTACCTGTTCCCGCTGTACGCGAGCCTGTTGACGCCGTGGTGGTTCCGGTTACTCGGGGTCAAGGTGGGTGCGGGCACCGAGATCTCCACCGCGCTGGTGTTGCCGAAGTTCACCACGGTCGGCGACGGAGCGTTTCTCGCCGACGACACGATGGTGGCGTCCTACGAACTCGGCGGCGGATGGCTGCACATCGACGAGGCCAAGATCGGCAAGCGGTCGTTCCTGGGCAACTCCGGGATGACCGGACCGGGACGTAAGGTGCCGAAGAACGGCTTGGTCGCGGTGTTGTCGGCGACGCCGGATCGCGCCAAGTCGGGGTCGAGCTGGCTGGGCAGTCCCCCCGTCCGATTGCGGCGCACCACCGCCGAGACCGACACGTCACGCACGTTCGATCCCCCGGTGCGTTTGAAGGTGGCCCGCGCCGTGGTGGAGACCCTGCGCATCATCCCGGTGATGGTGTCGTTCGGACTCGGCCTGTTCATGCTGTTGGGGCTGCAGTACATCGGTCAGCATGTGTCCTGGTGGGCGGCGGACCTGCTCAGCGGTGTGCTCCTGTTGGTGGCCGGCGCGGCCGCATGCTGCATCGCGGCGGCGGCGAAATGGTTGGTGGTGGGTCGGATCCGGGTGTCGGAGCATCCGCTGTGGAGTTCGTTCGTGTGGCGCAACGAGTTGTCTGACGCGTTCGTGGAGACCGTCGCGGCCCCGTGGTTCGCCAATGCGGCCACCGGCACACCGATCCTGAACCTCTGGCTACGCATGCTGGGTGCCCGGATCGGCCGCGGTGTGTGGTGCGAGACCTATTGGCTGCCGGAGGCCGATCTGGTGACCCTCGGCGACGGCGCCACGGTCCAGCGCGGGTGTGTGGTGCAGACGCATCTGTTCCACGACCGGGTGATGGCAATCGATCGGGTCACCCTGGAGGCCGGTTCCACGCTGGGTCCGCACTGTGTGGCGCTGCCCGCGTCAGGCCTGGGCGAGAGCGCGACCGTCGGGCCCGCGTCGTTGGTGATGCGCGGCGACGTCGTCCCCGCTCACACCCGCTGGCAGGGCAACCCCATCGCCCCGTGGCGGAAGTGACCGCGCCCCACCGATGATCGAGTAGCCCGCGAGCCGCCAGGCGAGCGAGCGTATCGAGATCCTCGGATCGAGTAGCCCGCGAGCCGCCAGGCGAGCGAGCGTATCGAGATCGTCGTCACCGGATCTCGATACGCCTCGCCTAGCGGCTCGGCTACTCGATCGGCGGATAAAGCCGCGCGCGGAACCGCCTACGGATGACACCGCGTGCCGACCCTCCGACGGATGACACCGCGTGCGGAACCGCCGACGGATGACACCGCGCGCCGACCCGCCGACGGCTGGTGCGTCAGTCGACGACTGCGCCGCGACGCCGGCGGCGGAAGACGTAGTGGTCGGCGGCGGCGGAGCCGGCCTGGGCGAAGCCGACCGCGAGCAGACCACCGATCAGCGCCAGCGGGAGCTCGTAGCCGCCGTCGGCGGCCCAGAAGCCCGCGTCCCAATGGGCGTAGGCGATGGCGCCGATCATGTCGGCGATCAGCAGGATCGCGACGATGGGCAGGAACAGGCCGAGAATCAGCAGGATGCCGCCGACGAACTCCACCCACGTGGCGTACTGCGCCGCGAGATTCGGCGCGGGTATCCCCATCGAATCGAAAGCGCGCTCGGTGGCGTCGATTCCGTTGGTGTGCAGCTTCTGCCAGCCGTGCATGATGAAGATGTAGCCAAGAATCAGTCGTGCCAAGAAAAACGTCACACTGCGAATGCCGAACATTGCTCTCCCTTGTCGTCCCGACCATCACAACCGGACTACGGTCCGCTTGATCTACACTTTCTCACGCCATCGCCGTCGCATGCACACGGCACCCGACAGGTAACCTGAGTCTCCGCAACACCACGCGACATCAAGGCGAATACCCCGTTCGCGTGCCGTGACACATTGCGCCGCGTTCGAACACAGATCGGAGAGTCAGTGCCGGGAAAGTCGGCGAAGGGTCCACGAGAACCGCTGCTGGGCGCCCCGCTGGATGCACTCGACCCATACCTGCCCGACAACGGCAACCTCGGCTACCGCATCTCGCGCTACGACCTCGACCTCGAGTACAAGGTGTCACCCAACCGACTATCCGGGGTGGCGACGCTGACTGCAACGTCCTTTGTCGCGCTGCGGAAGTTCACACTCGATCTCGCCTCGTCGCTGTCGGTGTCGCGCGTGACGGTCAACGACAAGCGGGCCCGTTACAGTCACCGCAGCCGCAAGCTGTCGATCACCCCGGATGCCCCGGTACCGCCGGGCGGGGCGATGACCATAGTCATCCGCTACGCCGGCACCCCCCGCCCTATCCGCGGTGCGTGGGGTGAGGTCGGTTGGGAGGAGCTCTCCGAGGGCGCTCTGTGCGCCAACCAGCCCAACGGCGCGGCATCGTGGTTCCCCTGCGACGACCACCCGAGCGCCAAGGCGCCCTACCGGATATCCATCACCACCGACAGCCCCTACTACGCGCTCGCCAACGGGGTGCTGGAATCCAAACGGTCCCGGGCCGCACAGACCACTTGGGTGTACCAGCAGGTCGAGCCGATGCCCACCTACCTCGCGTCGATCCAGATCGGTCCGTACGTCAAGAAGACGTTGGCCAGCAAGCCGATCCCCGTCGACGCCGTGCTACCGGGACGGCTGGTGTCCAACCTCGACGTCGATTTCGGGCGCCAGGTCGAAATGATCGACACCTTCGTCGAGATGTTCGGACCCTACCCTTTCCCCCGCTACACCGTGGTGATCACCGACGACGACCTCGACATCCCGATCGAGGCGCAGAGCTTCTCCACCTTCGGCGCCAATCACTGCGACGGCTCCCAACGCGCGGAACGGCTCGTCGCCCACGAGCTGGCCCACCAGTGGTTCGGCAACTCCGTCACCCTGTCACGCTGGCGCGACATCTGGCTGCACGAGGGATTCGCCTGCTACGCGGAGTGGCTGTGGAGTCAGCGTTCGGGCGGCAAGAGCGCCACCGAATGGGCGCGGCACTACTACGACAAACTCGCAGCGAACCCCGTGCGCGCCACACTCGCCGATCCCGGTCCGCGCCGGATGTTCGACGACTGGGTCTACAAACGTGGCGCACTCACCTTGCACGCCCTGCGCCTGACCATCGGCGACGGCAACTTCTTCGCCCTGATCAAACGGTGGACGGACAAATATCGGTACGGTTCGGCGACGACCGAGGACTTCATCGCGCTGGCCGCCAACTACTCGACCATGTCGCTGACCCACCTGTGGGACGAGTGGCTCTTCACCGCGGCGTTGCCGGACTTCCCCGGTCCGTCCTGAGCATGATCGACGAGCTCGGCCGATGACCGGCGAGACGGCCGCGACGCGGCGCACCTCCGGCGCCATCGGCCGGGTCACCGTGGCCACGCTGATCGCGGCCGCGTCCGGTTACGTGGTGCTGCTGTTAGCGGCCCGTCAGCTCGGCGCAGCGGGCTACGGCGTGTTCGCGGTGTTCTGGGCCGCCTACGGGATGGTCACCGGCGCCCAGAACGGGCAGTTGCAGGAGACCACCCGCGCCATCCGGGCCGGTATCGACGGCGCCAACGCACCGGGTCGTCGGCCGTGGCTGATCAACGGCGCCATCGGAGTGACGATCGGCCTGCTGGTCGCAGTGACGTCTCCGCTGTGGAGCGGGCTGGTCTTCGACGAACAGCGCGGGCTGTCGGTGCTGCTGCTGGCCATCGGCGTCGCATCGTTCGGGGTGTACGCCCACCTCGCGGGCGCGTTGTCGGGGGCGGTGTCCTGGGGTGCGTTCGCGATGCTGCTGTCGGTGGACGCGGTGATCCGTCTTGTCGGCGCCGTGCTCACGGTGGTGTTCGACGGCGACGTGACCGCGTTTCTGGTGATCACGGTGATCGGCTCGGTGTCCTGGATGGTGCTGTTGGCGACGTCGCCTGCCGCCCGCGCGGCAGTCTGTCTGCCCGCCGATGTCACCGCGCGCCGATTCACCGGCAACACGGTGACCGCGATGGCGGCCGCCGCGGCCAGCGCGGTGCTGGTGATGGGTTTCCCGGTGCTCATCACCGCGACCGGCGCCGACGCCGACCCCGCCGCGGTGGGCGCGGTGGTGCTCGCCGTGACGCTGACCCGTGCGCCGCTGTTGGTGCCGCTGAACAGCTTTCAAGGGGTGTTGATCACGCGTTTCGTCGACGCCGGTCGGCGGTTGGGGGCGGCGTTGCGAGCCCCGTTCGTCGCCGTCGCCGCGATCGGCGTGGTGGGGTCGGGGGCCGCGTGGCTGATCGGACCCTGGCTGCTCACGGCGGTATTCGGCGCGGATTTTCGGCTCAGCGGCGCCGCGCTGGCCGCGTTCACCCTGGGTGCGACGACACTGGCGTTGCTGACCGTGACGGGGGCGGCCACGATCGCCGTCGGCGCACACCGCTGGTATGCGGCCGGCTGGTGGGTGGCGACGCTCGCCTCGATCGGGTTGTTGCTGCTACCGACCGACGTGACGGTCCGCGTGGCGATCGCGTTGCTCGGCGGCCCGGTGGTGGGGATGGCGGTTCACGGTGTGGTGTTGGCCGGGCGCAGTCGGCCCGCGGTGGCCAGCACACGCGATTGAGCGTGGTTGAGCCGCGACGTCGCGTGCAGGCGGGCGGCACGCGCGGCACGCGGCCAGCCTCGCTGCGCGCACCGGCGGGCTTCCTCGGCGAAGAAGGCGTTCTCCTCGGCGAACCGTCGTCCGTCGACGGCCTGCACCGAACTCACCGACGCCTCATGCCGGCGATATCGGAACGCCACGCGCGCATCGTGCACGAGCGAGCCGCCGCCGGCCGCCAGGTCGACGAGCAGGGCAAGGTCGAGCACGATGTCCAGCCCCGGCCGAAACCCGACCTCACGGACCGGATCGGTACGCCACAGCAGCGACGGAAAATAGGTCCAGTTGCCGTGGTAGAGGCTGGTCGCCATGGCTTCCCCGCGCAGCACGGCCGGCCGCCCGGGCTGCGCGCGCGGCGTCAACAGGGTCTTGATCCGGTCTCCGAGTGGGCGCACCACACGACCGTCGTCGTCGATGACCTCCACCCCCGGGGCGATGACCGTCGCCTGCGGATGGTCGCGGGCCAACGAGCGCACGCCCGCCACGTAGTCGGGCAGCATCACGTCGTCGCAGCCCATCACCACGAAGTACTCGGCCTCCACCAGTTCCACGCATCGCCGGAAGTTTCCGTTGACACCCAGATTGGTCTCGTTGCGCAGGTAGTGGATGCGCGGATCGGCCACAGACGCCAGCCACGCGGCGGGCTCCGGGTCGGGATAGCAGTCGTCGATGACGACGAGCCGCAGGTCTCCGTCACTCTGGTCGAGCACGCTGGTGACCGCCTGCCGGAACTGGGCGACGTCGCCGTAGAACGGCATCATCACGTCGATCGGCACCCGACCAGGGTAGGTCATGGCGACAGTCCGCTCGGCTAGGGTTACCCGCATGACCTCCGGCGCCACCAGCAACGATGACGTGTGGCTGGTGATACCCGTTTTCAACGAGGCGCAGGTGATCCGGGATGTCGCGGCGAATGCGGCGAAGACCTTTCCCAACATCGTCTGCGTCGACGACGGCAGCCGCGACGATTCCGCCGCGCAGATCCGAGCGGCGGGAGTACGACTGGTACGGCATCCGGTCAATCTCGGTCAGGGTGCGGCCATCCAGACCGGCGTCGAGTATGCGCGCGCACAACCGGGAGCTCGGTATTTCGTCACCTTCGACGCCGACGGACAACATCGGGTCGACGACGTCGTCGCGATGATCGAGCGGCTGCGCACCGAGCCCGTCGACATCATCGTCGGCACCCGCTTCGCCGAGGGGCGCAGCGAGTCGGTGCCGCTGCTGCGACGAATGGCGTTGCGCACCATCGTCTTTCTCAGCCCACGAACACGACGCCTCGGACTGACCGACGCCCACAACGGATTACGCGCCTTCAACAAGACCGTGGCCGACGACCTCGACCTGGTGATGGCCGGGATGAGTCATGCTTCGGAGTTCGTGGCCCTCATCGACCATCACGGCTGGCGGGTGGCCGAGCAGCCCGTCACCATCTTGTACACCGACTACTCCCGGGCGAAGGGACAGTCCCTGATCAATGGCGTCAACATCGTCGCCGACGGACTGCTGCACCCGCGAATGAGGAAGTGAGCACCACATGATCTGGCTGCAGATCCTCGCCATCGTCGGGCTGGTGGTACTGGTGGCGTTCTTCGTCGTCAACCGCGGCACCGCTCGCGCCTCGGCGGGCGTGAAGATCCTGTTCGTGGTGTTTGTGGCATTCGGCCTGTACGCAATGCTTCGCCAGGACGACATCACCTGGCTCGCCAACAAGATCGGCATCCAACGTGGCCTCGACCTCGTGTTGTTCCTGTTGGTGATCGCCTTCGCGTTCACTACCGTGTCGACCTACCTACGATTCCGCGAGCTCGAGATCAAGTACGCGAGATTGGCGAGGGCGGTTGCCCTGCGCGACGCGGAGAATCAGCAGAAACCCTAGGCCGCCAAGTCTTGACACGGTAGTCGACCCCTTCGCGTCGAGAGAACCCCAAAAATCGCCGAGAGAACCCAGCTTCTCGCCGACGGCATCCGATTGTGGTGGGGCTGGGTTCTCTCGGCGATTTTTGGGGTTCTCTCGACTACCGTGTCAAGACTTGGGGAGGTTAGGTCGCGAGGGTGCGCAGGTAGGTGGTGACGTCGTCGTGGTTCGGGAGCAGGCCGGAGTCCCGAGCCTCCGACAAGCCCGGCGCGGCAGTGTCTTTCGCCGACAGCTCGTAGCTCAACGGGCTACCGTCACGAGCGGTGTTCGGCCACTCGATGCCCAGTTCCGCGTCGAGGGGGTTGATGCCGTGTTCGGCGCCCGGGTTGTAGCCGGTCGAACAGAGGTAGGTGACCGTCGAGCCGTCGGCGAGCGAGCAGAAGGCGTGACCGAGCCCTTCGGAAAGATACACCGCACGGCGGTCGACGTCGTCGAGCAGGACCGTGTCGTAGGTGCCGAAGGTCGGCGACCCGACCCGGATGTCGACGATGACGTCGAGAATCGCGCCCGACGGACAGGTCACGTACTTGGCCTGCCCGGGCGGGACGTCGGCGAAGTGCACACCACGCAGTACGCCCGCCGCCGACACCGAGAGGTTCACCTGGGCGAGGTCGAGCCGATGGCCGATCGCCTCGGCGAGCAGATCTGCCTTGAACACCTCCGCGAACAGACCGCGATCGTCGCCGTGCTGCACCGGGGTCAGTTCCCACGCCCCGTCTATCGCCAGTGGTCGCAACTTCATGTCAGAAGCCCTTTCCGCGGTCGAGTAGCTCCAGCAGGTAACCGCCGTAGCCGGATTTGCGGAGTTTCTCGGCGCGTATCCGCAATTCGTCATCGTCGATAAATCCGCGTCGCCAGGCGATCTCTTCGGGCACCGCGATCTTGAGCCCCTGCCGCTGCTCGACCGTACGTACGAAGTTGCCGGCGTCCAGCAAGGAGTCGAAGGTGCCGGTGTCGAGCCACGCGGTGCCGCGCGGCAACACCTGCACCGCCAGCCGCCCCTGCTCGAGGTAGTGCGCGTTGATGTCGGTGATCTCGTATTCACCGCGGGCGCTCGGGGCGAGGTTGCGCGCGATCTCGACCACGTCGTTGTCGTAGAAGTACAAGCCCGGCACCGCATAGTTGGAACGCGGGTGCTGCGGCTTCTCCTGTAACGCCACCGCACGACCGCTTTCGTCGAAGTCCACCACCCCGTACGCCGAAGGGTCGGCCACCCAGTAGGCGAAAATGGCGCCGCCGTCTACGTTTTCGAATCCCTGTAGCTGACTGCCCAATCCGGGGCCGTAGAAGATGTTGTCTCCCAAGACCAGCGCCACCGACTCATCACCGATGTGGTCGGCACCGAGCACGAATGCCTGTGCGAGTCCGTCGGGCGACGGTTGCGTCACGTACGTCAGGTTGATACCGAATTGCTCACCGGTGCCCAGCAGCCCGCGGAATGCGGCGCTGTCGTGCGGCGTGGTGATGATCATGATGTCTCGGATGCCGGCGAGCATCAGCGTCGACAGCGGATAGTAGATCATCGGCTTGTCATAGACCGGCACCAACTGCTTGCTGACGCCCTGGGTGATGGGGTGCAGGCGGGTGCCCGTGCCTCCGGCGAGGATGATGCCGCGCATAGCGCCCAGCCTAGGGCATAGCGCACACGTCCCACCCGGTCACCGCACCCGACGGTACAGTGACGGTCGTCCAACGGAAGGGTCGAGTCATGCGGGTTCTGGTCACCGGGGGTGCCGGTTTCATCGGCGCCAATTTCGTGTTGCGCACGCTCGCGCAACGCCCCGACGTCGAGATCACCGTGCTCGACAAACTCACCTACGCCGCCAACCCGGCCACCCTGGAGTCGGTCGCCGACCGCATCGATCTGGTCGTCGGCGATGTCGCCGACGCCGCGCTGGTCGATCGGCTGGTCGCGGCCGCCGACGTGGTGGTGCATTTCGCCGCCGAATCCCACAACGACAACTCGCTGGCCGATCCGTCGTCGTTCGTGCAGACCAACCTCGTGGGCACGTTCGCCCTGTTGGAGGCCGTCCGCCGCCACGACGTGCGGTATCACCACATCAGCACCGACGAGGTCTACGGTGACCTCGATCTCGACGACCCGACCCGGTTCACCGAGGCGACCGCCTACAACCCATCGAGCCCGTATTCCTCCACCAAGGCCGGCTCGGATCTGCTGGTGCGGGCATGGGTGCGGTCATTCGGTCTGCGGGCGACGATCTCCAACTGCTCTAACAACTACGGGCCCTATCAGCACATCGAGAAGTTCATCCCGCGCCAGATCACCAACGTGCTCGCCGGAGTGCGGCCCAAACTGTATGGCGACGGCCTCAACGTGCGCGACTGGATTCACGTCGACGACCACAACGACGCGGTGTGGACCATCATCGAACGCGGTGAGATCGGCGAGACGTATCTGATCGGCGCCGATGGCGAGGTGAACAACCGCACCGTCGTCGAGACCATCCTGGAGTTGCTGGGACAGCCCGCAGACGCCTTCGACTTCGTCACCGACCGGCCCGGCCACGACCGCCGTTACGCCATCGACTCCACCCGGCTGCGCACCGAATTGGGTTGGCAGCCGCAATATCTGGACTTCCGATCCGGTTTGTCGGCGACCATCGACTGGTACCGCGCCAACCCTGACTGGTGGCAACCGCACAAGCAGGCCGTCGAGGCGAACTACGCGGGCACCGAGCGGGTCATCGGCTGAGGGTGGGCAGGGCTCACCCCAGCGGCACCACCCGGTCGAGGAAGTCCACCTGGTCGGCGACGACCTCCTCGAAGGCGTCGCCGACGTAGATGTCGAAGTGTCCCTCGGGATAGCGGATCAACTGCGTCGTCGGGCCCCGGTGGGCGTACCGCACCGTCTGCCGTGGTGGCGCGACACTGTCCTTGTCACAGACGCAGACCAACACCGGGCAGGTGAGCTCGGCGAGTGCGCGTCCTGGATGATGCAGCGCGATCTCCGGCACCACCCGCGCCGCGACCTCGTTGGTGAACGCCTGACCATCGGGTACCAGCGGGAGATACCCCGCGACCACATCGGGCGCCGTCATCAGCGCCGTATCGTGGGGCTCGCCTGCCAACCCCACCATCACCGGATCACGCCGCAGAAGCTTCGCCGCGAGGTCGGCGATGGCCCGCCCGGTCACCCGGACCGCCGTGGCCGGCTCCATCGCGAGCACCGACGCGGTGCCGCTGGTGAACGGGCATTGCGCGATCACCGCGGCGACGTCGCCGTCGCGCGCGGCCGCCACCATCACGTGGCCACCACCGAATGAGGTGCCCCACAAGATCACTCGCCGGTTGTCCACCTCGGTGAGGCTGCGCGCGAACGCGATCGCCGCCGCCCAGTCCTGCAGCTGCCGGCGCACCGACAGCAGTTGCCGCGGCTGACCATCGCTGGCCCCGAAGTGTCGGTAGTCGAAGACCAGACAGGCATACCCGGCGTCGCAGAATCGCTCGGCGAAGGCATCGAGCCGCATCTCTTTGATGGCGCCGAGCCCGTGCGCCATCACGATGATCGGCGCGGGCCGGTCGGCCTCCGGGAGGTACAGCCACGCCCGACACGTCACACCTCTGGAACCGAACTCCACGTCTGCGCGCGCCATGCGCCGACGGTATCCGTTGGGCATGAGGCGGACAACACACAGACTCCCCCACGCTGCCTGCCAGCTGCGACGCATACGGTGGAGCCATGCGCGTACTCGTCAGCGGCGGCGCCGGCTACATCGGCTCGCACACCGTCATCCGTCTCGTCGAGGCCGGCCACGATGTGGTGGTGGTCGACGACTTCAGTAACGCCAAGCCGACCGTCGTGGGCCGGCTGGAGGCGTTGACCGGGCGCCCCATACCCGTGCATGCCATCGACCTGACGGACACCGACAAGACCGAGCATCTGTTCGCGCACGAGCAGATCGACGCGGTCATCCACTTCGCCGGCTTCAAGGCGGTCGGCGAGTCGGTGGCCAAGCCGCTGGCCTACTACCAGAACAATCTCGACAGCACCTTCTCCCTGCTACGCGCGATGGACCGCCACGATGTGCGGACACTGGTGTTCTCGTCGTCGGCGACGGTGTACGGCGCCGAACCCGAACTCCCGATGACCGAGGATCTGCCGACCTCGGCCACCAATCCGTACGGCTGGACCAAGGTGATGATCGAGCAGATCCTGTCCGACGTCGCGGCGAGCGACGACCGGTGGCGGATCGCCGCGTTGCGCTACTTCAACCCGGTGGGCGCCCATGCCAGCGGCGACATCGGCGAGGACCCCAGCGGTATCCCCAACAACCTGATGCCGTTCGTCGCGCAGGTGGCGGTGGGGCGACGCGAGCAGCTGTCGGTATTCGGAGACGATTACGACACCGTCGACGGCACCGGTGTGCGCGACTACATCCACGTCGACGATCTCGCCGCGGGGCACGTGGCCGCCCTCGACACCGTGGGCAGCCGCGCCGAACCGATGTCGGTGTGGAACCTGGGCACCGGACAGGGTGTGTCAGTGCTGCAGGTGATCAAGGCGTTCGAACGGGCCAGTGGCCGCCCGATCCCGTATGAGATCGCGCCGCGACGGGCCGGCGACATCGCCGCCTCATACGCCGATCCGGCCCGCGCCAACGCGGACTTGGGGTGGCGGGCCACCAAGACCATCGACGACATGTGCGCCGACACCTGGCGGTGGCAGTCGAAGAACCCGAACGGGTATCCCGACGCCTGAGTGCGTACTCAGCCGGCCGGCCGGTAGACCTGTTCGTTGACGCGATAGACGCTCACGTTGCCCTGCCGGAACACCTCGGTCAGTCCGGGTGCACCGGAGTTGCGCAGCGCCAGGAACGGGTCGCCCTGCACCCCGTTCTCCGGGTCGGGCACCCCGTTCTGGAACTCCCAATAGCTGGGCGGGCTGTCGATGACGTAGTGCACGTTCATGTCGCGCACGATGCCGTCGATGTAGGGGTCGGCGCCGATCTGGGAGACACCCCAGAACAGGTCGCGCTGCCGTTGGGAGAAGTCGTTGGCCCGGTAGAACGGGAACATCGGGGTGACCCCGGTGACCGGATACAGCCAACCGGTGCCCTGATCGAGATTGTTGAGCACCAGCACGTCGTGGGCGTCGGGTTGCTCGGCCAACCAGTGATAGGCGTCCAGATCGTCGGGCCCGATGTACTTACCGCCACGTTCCTTCGACGCTATCTGCGCGTCGGCCGGGTAGCGCACCACCCCGGCGCCGGCGATCAATGCGATGAGCACGACCGCTACGGCGGGCAGCGCCCAACGAGCCGATCGCGGCGACGTCCGGTCACGTCCGGCCACCCAGCCGGCGACCGCCACCGCCGCAGCGCCCAGTGCGCACCCCGCGGCAGCCGCGGAAAACATCGCCACCACAAAGGTCAGTCGATGGGGTGAGTTGTAGAAATAGCCACCGATGGCGCCCAGCGGATAGGACAGCACACCCAGCGAGACGACCGAGTTGGCGGTGACGAGCACGAACACCAGCCAGCCGGCCAGCCCCGCCCAGCACCGCATCCAGGCCAGGACCGCCAGACCGAGCACCGTGAGGACGATGAGCGCCCAGATCGGATAGTGCTTCTCCAGTGGAATGGTGCCGTTGAACGCGGCCTGCGCCAGACCGGACAACACCCCGACCCCTTCTTCGCGGAAGTCGAAGAAGGGTAGTTCGTTGGTGTCGGCGACCTTGATGGTGCCGTAGACGACCGGCGCGATCCCCACCACGGTGAGCAGCCCGGCGACGGCCAGCGTCGCCAGATCACGCAGCCGCCCGTACGCCGGGTGCCACAAACCCTCGAGCAGCAGCCACAGCACCACGATCACGCCGGCCAGGATCAGACCGGACGGATGGGTCGCGGTGACCCCGGCCATCGCCGCGGCGGCCGCCAATACTCGGCGCCGGTCGCGGACGGCACTGATCACCAGAATCGCGGCGATAGGCGCCATCGACACCCCCACCGCGTTGGGCACCGACGTAAGCTGCACCTCCACATAGGGCAGTGACGGGAACAACGCCGACGCCGCAGCCGCAGCCCCGGCCACCACCGCCGAGCGCGACGGGTCGAAGCGATGGCGGGCGAACCAGTAGGCCAGCGCGGCGGCCCCGAACGGAACGGTGATCGCCAACACCGCGGGCGAGTAGGTGTTGTAGAGCTCTACCGGGTCGGCGCCGGTGAGGGGGAAGAGGATGGCGCCCAGTGCATGCCAGGTGTTCGGGTAGTAGTTGAAGCCGTGGGTGTCATAGTTCATCAGTTCGCCCATGCGTAGCGCCGAACCGACCCCGGTCTCGTCGATCCAGCGCAGCGAACTGGCATGCCACAGGGAGTCCCACACCTGCGAGATGTTGCCCAGACCGGCAAAGGCGGTCGTGACGAGCGGCCGGATGCAGGTGATCGCGATGATGATCGCGCCGACACCGGCACCGGCGGCCAACGGCACTGCCGCACGCCATCCGAGCGGTGGGTCGTCGTCTGCGCGGTTCGGGGCGAACGTCGCGAAGCGGCGGGTGGCGAGCAGCGCCGCATACACCCATGCGAACAGCAGTGTGATCACCAGCGCGAGGAGCGCGGTGACGATGTTCCACTCGAACCCGATCGCCGAGTACAACACGGTGAACACGCTGACGACGGCGAAGGTGATCGGCGGGCCGGCGGCGATCGCCACCGGCCAGGGCAGCAACATGCGGCGTCCGACGAGGGCGCCGGGAACCACCAGCATCAGGGCCGTCACCACCGTGACCCATGCCCCCAGCATCATCGCCCGATTCCTCCCGTCGCCTGCGAACCGGAGATGAGGTTACCGGTCGGTCGTCCGGGGGATCTCGCACGCCGCGGCGCCGGGACGCTGCTGGAAGATCCGGCGGTCCGCCCGATGCCCGGCGACGACGATCGCCAGGCACACCAGCGCCGCGATGACCCCGACCCCGAACATCGCGGTGTAGGTGATCGCCGGGCGGTTCTCCGAGATCCAGGCGAGGATCACCGGCACGGCGAACCCGAGGTAAGTGACCGAGTAGAAGACCGCGGTCAGACCCGCCAGGTTGTGCGGTCCGGCGATGCGCTGCACCTCCAGCAGGCCCGCGATCATGGCCATCCCGTAACCGCAGCCCAGCACGATCGCGGCCAGCAGTGACACCCAGACGGCGAGGGTGTGTGCGGCAGCTGCCGCGAGGGCCATCCCCGCGGCGAGCACGATCAGCGCGAGGACCGGGCCGCGTGCACGGTCCGGGTCGTCGAGCCGACGTCCGAGTGACTGGATCCCGAACCCTGCGCCCAGGCCCAGCACGCAGCACAGCGCGGCGAACGCGATCGGCGCGCCGGCGGTCCGGGCCGACATCAGCGCCGGGATGACCGCGTAGGCCGACGCCGCGGCACCGAAGACCCACGGCGCGACCGGGACCACGACGAGCAGGAACCGCCGGTTGAGTACACCTGTGATGCGCAGATCGTCGGCGAGTCGGCCACGGTCGGTGCCCCGGTACCGGGTCTCCGGTGCGCCGGCCAATGCAACGAGGGCGATGCAGGCGAGTGCGATGTTGACCGCGTACGGCGTCACCGTCGGCCACGGCCCCCATTGCGCGAGCACACCCGCGATGCCCGCCCCGACCCCGAAGCCGGCGGTCAGGCTCATCGCCGCCCGACGCGCCCCGACGCCGGCGCGGTCGCCGTTGCGATGACTGATCTCCGCCAGCCAGCTGCCCCCGACCGCCATCGACAGGCCCAACGCGACTCCGCTGGCCACCCGGCCGACGCTGAGCAGGGCCAACGAGTGCGGTCCGAGTGCCAGCAGCAGCGACCCCAATCCGGCGAACACCGGCGCCGGCAGCATCAACGGCCGCCGGCCGTACCGGTCGGACAGTGGGCCGCCGATCAACAGCGCCGGGACGATGCCCAGCACATAGGTGAACAGCAGACTGTCGATGGCGACAGCCGACAACTCGCCTTGCTGGCGGTACATCACCAGCAGCGGCGTGAACTCGTTGCCACCCCACGCGGCGGTGAACAGTGCAGCCGCCACCGGCGTCCACGAACCGGGACGCGACGACGCGGGCTTCTCGACCGAGGTCTGGTCAGTCAGCGTCATGTCCGAGGACCGAGGTCGTGCACGGATGCCAGATGCGCGGCCAGTGCCGCGGCGTACGCATCGCTGTCGCCGTCGGCGACCGCGGTGAGCAGTTCGCGATGGTCGGCCAGGATGCGGGCGGCAACCGTGTCGTCGCGGCGCACGCTCGTGGTGGTCATCCTTCGGTGCCGTTCGCCGAGGCTGACGAAGAAGTCGGCGAGCAGCGGGTTGTCGCCGGCGGTGACAATCAGCTGATGGAACTCCGCGTCGATGCGGGCGAATTCTGCGATGTCGGCAGGGTCGGCCGCGCGGTGGGCGGCGAGATTGCGTTCCAGGCGCGCGGCGAGATCGGCGCGTCCGGTGGGGTCGCCGGCCAACGTGCGCACGGCGTGTTCCTCCAGCAGGATGCGCGCCTGCACCACGTCGCGGGCCTCTCGGTCGGCAACCGGAACCACCAGTGCGCCGCGCTTGGGGTACAGCCGCATCCAGCCCTCGGCCTCCAACCGCAGGAACGCTTCCCGCACCGGCGTGCGACTCACGTCACATTCTGTGGCGATGTCACCTTCGCTGATCAGCTCACCGCCGAGGATCTGGTTTGTGAGAATCTGGCCTTTGACCTCGCGATATACGCGTTCAGCTGCCGATTCACCGGTTGCGGACAACATAGATACAAGTTGTACCTTATCGACCCGATCGATCAATCGGGGGGCACCTTGATCGGCCTGTGGACACGGTGCGACACTGAGGCGGTTCCGCAGCCCGGCCACGAACGTGATCCGGGTCGCGACGGTTCGCCGTAGTGCCGAAGCGCACACGCTTCGCGCCACGGACCGGCAGTTGTAGGGGCGCCCCACCGTTGTGGCGCCACCGTAGAAACCCGCCGTTCGATGCGGGTGATCCAGGAGGAACAACCGTGGCCAGCACGGCAGACAACGCCCCCACCCACCGCACTGCGTTCAACGAGCCGTCGATCGCCGAGTTGCCGATCACCGACGAAGAGATCTTCATGGCTCACGTGGGCGGCAAACTCTCGGTGGAGTTGCGCGCGCCGATCGACACCCAGCGCGATCTGTCGATCGCGTACACCCCGGGCGTGGCCCAGGTGTCACGGGCGATCGACGACAAGGCCGAACTGGTGAATCAGTACACCTGGACCCAGCGTCTGGTGGCCGTGGTCTCCGACGGCTCTGCCGTCCTCGGCCTCGGTGACATCGGTCCGCGCGCATCGCTACCGGTGATGGAGGGCAAGTCGGCGCTGTTCCGGTCGTTCGCCGGACTCAACTCGATCCCGATCGTCCTCGACACCAAGGACCCCGACGAGATCGTCGAGACCCTCATCCGGCTGCGACCGAGCTTCGGCGCGGTGAACCTCGAGGACATCTCCGCTCCCCGCTGTTTCGAGATCGAACGGCGCGTCATCGAGGCGCTGGACTGCCCGGTGATGCACGACGACCAGCACGGCACCGCGATCGTCGTTCTGGCGGCACTCAAGGGTGCGATGGCTCTACAGGAACGCGATCTGCGCGACCTCAAGGTGGTCATCTCCGGTGCCGGTGCCGCCGGTGTGGCGTGCGCCAACATCCTCGAACACGCGGGGGTGAGCGATGTGGTGGTGCTCGACTCAAAGGGAATCGTCAGCTTTCACCGCGACGACCTCAACGAGATCAAGCAGGAACTCGCCGAACGCACCAACCCGCGCAGCCTGTCCGGCGGCGCCGCCGAGGCGCTGGACGGAGCCGACGTGTTCCTCGGTGTATCGGCCGGTCAGATCGACGAGAACGCCATCGCCTCGATGGCCGACAACGCGATCGTGTTCGCCCTGTCCAACCCCGATCCGGAGATCCACCCCGAGGTCGCGGCGAAGTACGCCGCGGTCGTGGCCACCGGCCGCAGCGACTTCCCGAATCAGATCAACAACGTGCTCGCGTTCCCGGGTGTCTTCGCCGGCGCGCTCGACGCCGGTGCGCGTCGCATCACCGAGCGGATGAAACTCGCTGCCGCAGAAGCGATCTTCTCGGTAGTCTCCGACGACCTGCGGGCCGACAAGATCGTGCCGAGCCCGCTCGACGACCGCGTCGCCCCGGCGGTCGCCAAGGCCGTCGCCGCAGCCGCCAAGGCCGAGGGCGTCGCCTAGCCCGGCCAGCCTGATCCTGTAGTACCAACGTGCGGAAAACCGCATGTTGGTACTACAAAACAGGGTCAGTCACTCCCGTCCGCGCCACGTGCACAGGCAGATCTCGTTGCCCTCGGGGTCGGCCAGCACCCACCATTCCGGCGCGAACTCGTCGGTGACCAGCCGACCACCGGCATCGAGGGCGGCAGCCATCCGCTCCTCCACCGCGTCGTGAGGGAGCCACAGGTCCACGTGGACGCGGTTGCGCTGCGACCTCGGTTCGTCCATCTGCTGAAACCACACCCCGGGGAGGATGCCCGCCGGGTCGGAGAGGTCGATTGACGTCTGCTCGGGCTCGTCGTCGTAGCCGAGGATGGCCTTCCAGAACGGGCGGACCTTGTCGACGTCGAGGACGTCGATCCCCAACTCGAAGCGTCCCGGCGGAGCGGCCGCCGGCTCCAGATCGAGGTCGGCCGCGATCGACGAGATCCGGTTGGCCAGCGCGACGTCGGCTTCGGTGAGTCGGTGCGCGCTGTGCGTGGTGAGCGCCAGATGCACTGACCCGTACCGCAGTTCCACGTCGGGATGGTGACCGGCCGCCTCGGCGGCCTCGATGATCCGTGCGACGAACTCGCCGCCGCGCACCATGTTCTTGGTCCGGAAGGCGGCGTAGACGGTGTCGGCCAAAACCCGCCACGGGTCCGAGAGCGCCTCGGTGGCCGCTGCCGCGCTGACTGGGGTTCCGCTGGATCCGGTCATGATTCGACCCTACGACTGCACCGCGCTCCTCGTGACCCGAATTCTCGGTACGCTCACGTCGTGCTCCTTCCGGCGCGAGTCGCCCACGGTGTGGCGGACGGCTCGGTAGACCTGGCCTTCCGTAGGTGGCAGGTGGCGCGAGTCCGCGCCGGGTCGACCTTCCTCAGCTCGGCCGGGCTGATCGAGATCAGGTCCGTGCGGAAGGTCTACGTCGAGGAGATCTCCGACGATGAGGCGCACCGCGCCGGATTCTCCAGCGCAGTGGCGGCGGTCGGGAAGCTCCGCCGCACCGACGACCCGGTCTTCCGGATCGAGCTGGGGTGGGCCGGACCCGACCCGCGGATCGCCTTGCGAGCCGACGACGACCTCTCCGACGACGACATCGCCGAGCTGCGTACCCGGTTGCAGCGACTCGACAATCGATCGTCACACGGCCCCTGGACACGGGCGACCCTGCAGCTGATCGCGCGTCGTCCAGCCGTCGTCTCGACCGACTTGGCAGCCGAATTGGGCAGGCCACGCGCAGATTTCAAACTCGATGTCCGCAAGCTGAAGAAACTCGGACTGACCCGCAGCCTCGACGTCGGATACGAATTGTCCCCGCGCGGCCGCGCGGTGCTGACGGTGCTCGAGGGCACCCGGCCGGGCGGCGCATAGTCGTACCCAGCCCACCGCACCGCACCGCACCGCATCGCACCCCGTCCGTAAGCAGCATCCGCTTCACCGGCGGGCCCCGAAACCGGCCAACGCGTGTGGTCTCGCACCCAAACGGGTCCGCACCGGGGCCCGGTTTGGTCACGCGCCACCGGCTCGCTAGACTCGTGGGCGCTGCCGCCGCGCAGCACGCCGCCCTAGCTCAGTCGGTAGAGCAATTCACTCGTAATGAATAGGTCAGGGGTTCGATTCCCCTGGGCGGCTCCATCTGGGATTCGGGAGAGGTTCCCTTGGCACTCGCTGGCGTCAGCTTACTCGCCCGACTATCGATCATCCGGACAACATCGCGCTCCCTATAGTGGAGTCGAGAGCATCGGTTCTTCGATAGAACGCACAGCGGCAAGGAGCGAGTGATGTCGGACTTCATCAACAAGATCAAAGAAGAAGCCAAGGCCTTCTCCGCCGCGGTCGACCAGGAGCTGACCGTCCTCGAGGGCGTCGACGGCTACGACCCGCTGCGCGACGAGGACGAGCGGTCCGACGACGACAACACCGCTGACGAAGCCGACACCCCCTCCGACGACACGGAGGGCGGCGGAACCCCCGTCAAGGAGTAGGCCCGCGTGGTCGCCCGTCGACTGCCCGACCTCGCGGCGCTCGACATCGTCGTCACCGTGGCACGCCTCGGCAGCATGGGGGCCGCCGCCCGTGACCTCGGGATCAGCCAGCAAGCGGTGAGTGCACGCGTACGTGGCGTGGAACGCGAACTCGGTGTCGAGATCTTCATCCGGTCGGCGGGTGGCGTCGACGTCACCGCGAGCGGGATGGCCGTCCTCGAATGGGCCAACGCCCTGGTGGAGCGGGGCGCCCAGTTCATGACCGGCGTGGACACCCTCATCGACGCCCGCCATGCCACGCTCGTGGTGGCCGCTTCCAAGACCGTGGCCGAGTACCTGGTTCCCCGCTGGATCACCACACTCACCCATCAGAGCGACGTGAAGATCTCTGTGCGGCCGATGAACTCGGCCGACGTCATCGAGACCGTCCACCAGGACGAGGCCGACCTCGGATTCATCGAAAGTCCCGGCAGCATCGGCGATCTCACCGACACACTGGTGGCCCGCGACGAACTGGTGGTGGTGGTCGCACCCGGCCACCCGTGGTCGGACGGGCGGACCGTCGACATCGCCGAACTCGCTGCCACACCGCTGATCCAACGCGAACCCGGTTCCGGTACGCGCGTGACCTATGAAGCAGCTCTGCAGGATTCGGGCGTCGGCCCGACCGAACCGCTCATCGAACTACGGTCGGTTACCGCGATCCGGTCGTCGGTGCTGACCTCGTCGGGGGCCGCAGTGTTGTCACGGTTGTCGGTCGACGACGACATCGAGGCGGGGCGGCTGGTGCGGGTCGAGGTGGCCGGACTGCGCATGGTGCGGCCGCTGCGCGCGGTGTGGTCGTCCCACATCCGGTTGCGTGGTCCGGCCCGCGAGCTGCTCGACATCGCTTCGAGTCACCGGTCCACGTACCGTCAACCCAACGGATGATTGCGCGGATTGTCCGATTGGGACATACTCGTCTGCCAGAGAGCCGAACATACAACCAGTGGGGGTCTGGGTTGACGGGAATTCACGTGTCTATCGAGTCCCTGCGGTCCCACGGTTTGGTTACATCGGCTGCCGCAAAAGATATTTCGGCCCCTGTTGGGTCACGAGAAATGTCCAATACGGCTCGGCTGATCCGTGGTAGCGCCACTGGAATCGTCATGACGATCCTCGATCCCATCCTTGAGACACTGATCATCCACGCGTCGAACGCACTCGACCAACTGGGCCCAACCATCGCCAAAGCAGCATCGGCATACGAAAGCGCCGACGAAGAGAGCGCCCGGAGTAGTGGCGACCACGAGGGCAGCATTCGGCTGTGATAGCCATGAGCCGTAGCGCGGTCATGGCATGGAATGCCATCGATGCAGCAACGACATCGAATGAGATTCTGACGTCCATGTCCATTGTGATAGAAGAATCGACGCGGCAGGCGGACCTCGGTGATTCCCTTCCCTCGTCAGGATCGTGGTCGGGCCCGGGCTATCAAGCGGCGGCAGAGGGCTTTACTGCACGATCGCGCCAAAACCTCCAGATCGCCGATCTCCTCTTCGATGCCGGCGCCGCGCTTCGGCGCGGCCTTGAGGAAATGCACTATGCCGCAGTCGCTTTACTGGCTCAAGCCGAGGCAGCAGAGGACGCTGGGTGCATCGTCGAGGACGGCTGGACGGTGCGAGCACGAAATGCTGCCGACGACGATGCTCAGGTCAAGGTAGCGACCTGGCAGCAGGTCATATCAAGGTACCTCCATCAGCTTGAACAGGCCGATAGAACGACTTCACTCGATGTCCAACGGGTCCTTCTGGAAGCAGCGCCGTCGCTGGGACCTCACTTGGTCAGCGACGGAGGGGGTTACACCCTCCAACTGAAGTCTAAAGGCGAGCATGGCCCTGACACCTCAGATATTGGGCCGAGGGACGTCGCGGCGCTACTGCGCGAATGCTTCAACTGCTACTTTCCAGTCGAGGGAGCGCCAAAGGAGTTTCCCGACGTCGGCGACGAACTACCGCTGGTTATCGATATCCCGGATGGGATGGGCCCAATGCAGGCACCTGTCCGGGTGACCGAAGTAGTCGAGACAGACGATGACTTCTCGTTCGAATTCGTAGGGTTGGAAAACCACTTCGACGGCGAGGGAAGCACCGTCAGGTTCCACTTCTGGAACGACACCGAGCAACTCCGGCTCAACGTCTACGCCAATACCACCGATGCACCCGTGCCCGACTATTTCAACGCACGCGTTGCAGAGATCGTCTGGGGCCGATTCCTCGGGAATGTCGTATCGGCGTCGGCCTACTGATGACGACGAAACTAGCCCACGCGCTGCAATCGCGTACCGCCGCAATCCTGGTACCCGCGATCTATCTCGGGCTCGTCTACTACGCGCACGAGCCAGACGCACTCAAGATCGCCCTCATCTTTCCGCCGACGCTCCTGTGGTGGCCTGGGATACCCACCGGATTGCTCGCCGTCCTGTGGGCAGCTTCCGACAGAACTCTTGGTGCGTGGAAGCCTGAACTCACACGCGAAGTCCGCTACGTCATCGGTGCGTGCTGCGCTTCATCGTCGACCCTCATCGTCGGCTTCATCGCGCTACATCTGGCTGGCGGTAGCGCAAGTCGCAACATTTTGAATCTATTCGTCCCGTGGGGAATCGCCCTGGTCCCGGTGACCGCAGCTGCAGCATGGGTGTGGGCGAAGCTCCCGGCTAGTGATTGAGCACCGCTAAGCGGTGCGGGCAGTGCGCTAAGGCCCGCCTGCGATGAGGTTTCGCCGAACGGGCCGGGTTACCTCAGCGCTTGAGGTCCGGGTTCTCCGCGTAGACCTCCTCGATCAGCGACATGTCGAAGATCTGCTCGGGCTTGATGGAATAGCCGGCCTTCTCCAGCGCGATGATGTTCTCCTCGATCAGGGCATCGGTCATCGTCAGCAAACCGTTGGCGTCGGTGTCCGGTGACACGACCAGACCGTTCTGGGCGATGGCCTCCTTGGTCTGTTCGCCTTCCTCGAGCCCGAGGTCGGCACCGTACTTGGTCACGGCCAGACGCGCCGAGCCGGCCGGGTCGGCGACGGCGTCGTACCAACCCTGGATATCGGCCTTCAGGAACGCCTTCACCTTGTCGCGCTCGTTGTCGATGGTCTCCTGGCGCACCACCAACGTCTCGGCGACGAGCGGCAGGTTGAAGTCGGCGAACAGGAAGTTGGCGTTGGGGAATCCGCTGGCCTCCAACGTGATCGGCTCGTTGGTGACGTAGCTGACCCATCCGTCGACGTCGCCGGTGGTCAGCGGCGTCGGATCGTACTGCACGGTGATCTTCTGCACGTCGGACTCGGTCATGCCGTTGGCGGTGAGCAACGCCGCGAAGACGTTCTCATTGGACGCCTGCACCCCGATCTTTTTGCCCTTCATCTCCTCCGGCGACAGGATCGGGCTCTCCGCCGACGACACGATGCAGAATGGGTTCTTCTGGAAGGTTGCCGCCACGGTCATCAATGCCGCCCCCTGCAGAATGACCGGCGCCGTCAATTGTGGCGCGGTCATGCCGATCCACACCTTGTTCGACGTCAGCCCGGTCTCCACACCGGTACCGGCCCCGCCACCGGTCAACAACTCCGGTGTCCCGAGCCCTTCGGCCTCGTAGTAACCGTTCTCCAATGCCCAGTATTCGCCGGCGAATTCGATGTTCTTCTGCCACGACAGCTGTACCTTCGGATTCATCGACGATGCACCTGAACCGCCGGAGTCGCTGCTGCCGCTACTGCAGGCGGCCAACACCCCGGTGGCGCCGAGCGCACCGATCGCACCGCCGGCAGTGAGCGAGTACCGCAGAAACGACCGCCGGTCGAAGGTGGCGCGTGACGACGTGTTGCTCATGTGTTCCCTTTCCGATGTCCCCCCGGTTGATCCGGAGATCACTTCTGTTCCATACCCATTCGGGTGAGTACCACGGTCTCGGCAACGCCGACGATCGCGTAGATGATGATCGAGGCGACCGTGATGACCAACACCGACGCCCATAGTTCGTCATAGGCGGCGGCGGGCAGCGCCTGCTGCAGCGTGGCACCCAGCCCCTTGTTGGTGCCCAGCCATTCGGCGACTGTCGCCCCGACGATCGCTCCGGGCACCGAAACCTTTGCGGCACTGAACAACGACGGCACCGCTGCCGGTATGGCAGCCATCCGCAGTGCGGTCGCCGACGATCCGCCATACACCGTGATCACATCGTTGATCTGTCGCGGCGCATTCGCCAGCCCGGTCATGATCATCACCAGAGCCGGGAAGAACACCACGATGCCGCCCATCACCGCGACCACCGCGACACCGCGTCCCACGATCAACGTGATCAACGGGGTCATCGCCACCAACGGCACCGAACGCAGCAGCATGGCGATCGGCATGAACGTCTGCGCGGCGGGCCGCGACAGCACGAACAGCGCCGCGGTCGCGATGGCCGCGCTCATCCCGACGACGAAGCCGATCGCCGCGTCGGTCAACGTGATCCACAGGTTGTCGAGGATCTCCGCACGCGCCGCAGCAGCATCAGGCGCGGTGAAGAGGTACTCGAACACATCCACCGGGGTGCGGCCGATGATGGGGCCGATATCGGGGAACGCGAGCAGAAACAGCCACCAGATGACCAGGATCAGCACAAACGACAACAACAACGATCCGAGGAAGCGGCCGATGCTCCACAGTCCGGTTGCCGTCACCGCAGGACCGCCAGACCGGCCGACCACCGCGTCGCGAACCGCGCCACCACGCTGATCGCCGCATAGGCGATGCCCGCGATCGCACCGCTGATCAGCGCGATCGCCCATACCGCGGGAATGTCGCCGCGCTGTTGGGCGACGATCATCGCCGGGCCCGCCCCGGTGTCGGGCATCGCCAGGAATTCGCCGAGCACCGCACCCAGCACGGCGGCAGGTGCCGCGATCTTCACCGCCGCAAGGGTGTTGGGCACTGCCGCGACCGACCGGACTCGCCACAGCTGGGTGGCGCGTCCCCCGCCGTACACCTTCACCAGGTCCAGGCTGCTCTGATGGGGTGAGCGCAGTCCGGTCAGCGTGCCGATCATCGTCGTGAAGAACACGGAGATCGCCGCGAGGAAGACGATCATCGTCTGCACCTCGGCGAAGGCGACCTGAATGATCGGCGCCACCGCGATGATCGGGGTGCAATACGAGATGATCGCGAGCTGCGTCGCCAAGCCTTCGATCGGCGGGATCAGCACCACCAGGACAGCGAGGCCGATGGCCAAGCCATTGCCCCACAGGAACCCTCGCGCGGCGAGCTCGACGGTCGACGAGAAGTTGTCGACATAGAACGCGGCGCCGGTGTCGACGATCGTCGAGATGACCTCGCCCGGTGTGGGTATCGTGCCGCTGAACCAGTCCAGCGCACCGGCGATCCACCACAGCGCGATCAACCCGAGCAGGCCGAGCAGCCCGGCGTACCAACGGTTGGCACTCCCGAGATCAGCCACGTGTGGCCTCGGCGGTCGCTCGCCTGCCGTCGTCGGCTCCGCCGAACAGCAAACCCGACAGATGATCGTGTATTTCGTGGAACTCGGGGGTGCGCATCATTTCCGGAACCCGCGGGCGTGGCAGGTCGATCGAGACCATCTCCACCACTTTGCCGGGGCGCGGGCTCATCACCGCCACCTCGTCGGACAGGAACACGGCTTCGGCGATGCCGTGGGTGACCATCAGCGTGGTCGCCGGTTTCTCGGTCCAGATCCGCAGCAGTTCGACGTTGAGTCGCTGCCGGGTCATGTCGTCGAGCGCACCGAACGGTTCGTCGAGCAGCAGCGCGGTGGGTTTGACGACCAACGCGCGGGCAATCGAGACACGTTGGCGCATGCCACCGGACAGGGTCGCCGGCTTGGACTTCTCGAAGCCCGACAGTCCGACGAGCTCGATGAGGTCGGCCACGAGGTCGTCGTCCACCGACATCCGGCCCACCTGCAGCGGCAGCTTGATGTTGGCCTCCACCGACCGCCACGGCAACAATGCCGAATCCTGGAAGGCGATACCCAACTCGTGGTTGCGTTGCAGGTCGGTTGGCGACTGACCGTTCATCAACGCGGTGCCCGCAGTCGGTTCCTCGAGCCCGGCCAGAATCCGCAGCACGGTCGACTTGCCGCACCCCGACGGCCCGAGCAGCGACAGGAACGAGCCCTCCGGCGTCGCGATCGACACATCGTCGAGCGCAGTCACCGTCGAGCTGCCCCGCAGGGCGCGTGTCGAGAAGGTCTTCGTCAGCCCGGAGATATCGATGCCGGTTCCCGGCGGCCGTGACGCGGCAGCACTCATGCAGCGAGACGTTAGGAGCCGGGTGTTGCTGGCTGATTACCGCTGAATTATCACTGTCCGCTTTCGGCTCGGTTCGCTGGGAGGGGGAATCTGATCACACCGGGTGTCAGACCCCTTAGAGTGTCATCCAGAGCACGTGGTGTGTGACACAGACAACGGGAGGCCGCCGAGCATGGCATCGATCCGCGATCATCTTCAGACCTTGACCGACACGGTCGGCGCGGTGCGCGTGCTGCAACGATCCGGCGCACTCGACCTCACCAAACCGCGCGAACTGGCGACCGCGGTCAAACGCAGCAAGACGCTCGGCGCGCCGGCGACGATCATCCTGCACGGCGCAGAAGAGCACCCCGACGCGCCGGCGCTGACCGACGAACGCGGCACACTCATCTTCGGTGAGCTCAACGACAACGCGAAGGCGCTGGCCAATGAACTCCTCGCGATCGGGCTCACCCCAGGCAGCGTCATCGGCGTGCTTGCCCGCGATCATCGCGGACTGCTCACTGTGCTGGCCGCCTCGGGTTTCGCAGGTGTGCGACTGGCGATGATGAACACCGGGTTCGGCAAGACCCAGTTCGCCGAGGTCGCCGAACGCGAAAACGTCCAGGTGATGTTCTACGACGAAGAGTTCATCGACCTGCTCGACGGTCTGCCCGACAGCCTCCCGCGCTATCTGACCTGGGTCGACGGCGACCGGCCGATCCCCGAAGGGGTTCGCACACTCGACGCCGTCGTGGACGGCGGCAACACCTCCATGCCACCCGAACCCGACGATGTCGGTGGGTTGGTCATCCTGACCAGCGGAACCACCGGACTCCCCAAAGGTGCCCAGCGCGGCCGATTCTCACCGTTCACCAGCGCCCTGCTACTCGACCGCATCCCGATCCCGCAGAACGGCACCGCGGTCATCGTCTCGCCGATTTTCCATTCCACCGGCTTCGCGGTGTGGGGGGTGGCGACCGCGCTGGGCAACAAGACTGTGGTGATGCGTCGCTTCGACGCCGAGAAGACCCTTGCCGCCATCGCCGACAACCGGGCCGAGGTGCTGGTGGCGGTGCCGACCATGCTGCACCGGATGGTGGCGCTGGGACCCGAAGTCATCAAGTCCTACGACCTCTCGTCGCTGAAGGTTATCGTCGTCGCGGGTTCGGCGCTGTCGCCGACGCTGTCGGAAGCCGTCCAGGATGCCTTCGGCGATGTCCTTTACAACATGTACGGCTCCACCGAGGTCGCGATCGCATCGGTTGCGACGCCGAGTGAGCTGCGGCAGGCGCCCGGAACCGTCGGCCGTGCACCGGTGAGCAGCCATCTCGCGCTCTACGACGACAACGATCAGCGGATCACCGCGTCCAACGTGCGCGGCCGGCTGTTCGTGAAGAACGGCGCGCCGTTCGAGGGCTACACCGACGGGCGCAACAAGCAGGTCATCGACGGTTACATGTCGACCGGTGACATGGCGCGGTTCGACGACAACGGCCTGATGTTCATCGAGGGTCGCGACGACGACATGATCGTGTCCGGCGGCGAGAACGTCTACCCGCTCGAGGTGGAGAACCTACTCGCCGAGCATCCCGATGTCGCCGACGTCGCGGTGGTGGGCGTCGAGGACGACGAGTTCGGAACCCGCCTGCGCGCGTTCATCGTTCGCGCCGAGGGCGCCGACCCACAGATCGACGATCTGAAGCTGCACGTGAAGTCGAATCTGGCGCGATACAAGGTGCCGCGCGACGTCGTGTTCATCGAAGAGCTCCCCCGCAACGCCACCGGCAAGCTGGTCCGCCGGAAACTGCCGACGGGACCGCTCGCCTGAGTGACCGGGCCCACATCAGCGGCCGGCGTCGACCCGACGCCGGTCGTTGAGTGCGAGTCCGATCGTCGCGACCATCGCGTCGACCGCGAACTTCGGTTTCACGTTGACGTCGAGTGCGGTCCGGCAGTCCAGCACGGCCTCCACACAGCGCAGCAGCTGCTCCGGTGCCGCATAACCGGCCATCGGTACCGCGATGTCGTCGGTCTTGTCCGGATGCATCGCGGCAACCTGCGCACCCACCGAGATGACCAGCGCATCCCGGAACAGTGCCGCCAGATCGACGAGAGCGCGGTCGAGCATGTCGCGCTGAACCCGGGTGGAGCGCGACTTCTGGCGTTTCTCCAACTCTTTGAGCGCACCGGCGGTACCCCGCGGAGGACGGGCGGTGCCCTTGCCGGTGCCGCCGGCGCCCAGCGCGGTCTTCATCTCCTCGGTCTCGGACTCGTCGAGTTCGGCACTGATCGCCTTGGCCGCATCCTCGGCCGAACGCACCAACGCCTCGGCCGCCGCATACGCGGTCGAATCGCGGGCGGCCGCTCGGGCCAGGCCCAACGCCTTCTCGCGCTGTGCACGCGCTTCGTCGTCTGTGGCCAGACGCCTGGCGCGGCCCACGTGGCCGCCGCACACCCCCGCCGCCCACGCGGCGCGCTGCGGATCAATGCCGTCGCGATCGATCAGCACCCGCTCGATGTCGGCGACCGCCGGCGTGCCCAACGCGATGTGCCGGCACCGCGACCGCAGCGTCACCGAGATGTCGTCGGGGTCGACCGACGGCGCGCACAGCAGGAACACCGTCCGCGAGGGCGGCTCCTCGACCGCCTTGAGCAGCGCGTTGGCGGCTTGCTCGGTGAGTCGGTCGGCATCCTCGACGATCACGATCTGCCAGCGTCCGGTCCCGGGCCGCCGGGCGGCCGCCTGGACCACGTCCCGGGCCTCGAGCACCGACAGGCTCAGGCCCTGCGGAACCACGTGGCGCACGTCGGCGTGTGTCTGCGCCATCACCGTCACACAGGCACGACATTCGCCGCAGCCCACATCACCGACGTCGGGCGACTGGCACTGCAGGGCCGCGGCGAAACAGGTCGCTGCCACCGACCGTCCGCTGCCAGGCGGCCCGGTGAACAGCCACGCGTGCGTCATCGAGGCCCGCACGGCCCCGGCCATCGTGTCGCCGTTGGGGTCGTCGGACGGCGCGAACATGGAAACAGCCCCGGCATCGCCCTCGTCAAGACGCGCCGCCACCCCGCGGGCAGCCCGGGCAGCAGACCGCAGTTCGTCGGCAATCGGTGCCTGGCCGATCATCCGGTCGAAGACATTTGTCACAGTGCCAGCGTAATGCGCAGTTCAGACACGTCCCCGAGACCCACGCGTGTTTAACAACTGCAAGCAGCCCGCTACCTTTGAAGCGTGATCAAACGTCGGTCTCGGTGGTCAAAGGGCCTGCATCTGGCCCGTTGGCTGGTGCATACCCCGTGGCCGATCCTTGCGCTGGACATGCTGCGCGCAAACGTCGTCGGCGCCCTGTTCACCTTTGCGTTCCTCCGGTTCGGGATGCCACTGGAGGATTCCTACAGCCTCGACGAGATCACCGCGCTCAATCAGGTGATCTTCGCGATCTACCTGGTGGTCGCGATGTTGGTGGGTGGGTTCCTCAGCATCCAGCTGTCCTTGCCGGTGTTGATCTGGCATCGGCGGCGCACCCGCCTGGACAACGCGAACGCGCGGCGCCGGGCGCTGAAGCTGCCGTATGTGCTGTCGGTGGTCAACCTCGGGCTGTGGACGGTCGGCGGCGTGCTGTTCACGATGGTGAACTTCTCCGTCTCGCACAAGAATGCGTTCATCGTGGCGATGGCCAGCGCGGTCGGCGCGCTGGTGACCTGTGTGCTCTCCTACCTGCAGGCCGAGAAGGTGCTGCGACCCATCACCGTCGCGGCGATGGCCAACGAACCCGACGCGGCCGTGGCCCCGAGCGTGACCGCCCGCATCGCGGTGTTCTGGGTGGTCAGCGTGGTCGCACCGCTGGCGGTCATCATCGGTCTGATCATCCTGCAGCGTCTGGGCTGGATCGAGACGGACCCGGAGGGACTGCAGCGCCCCATCCTCTGGATGTCGGGCGCGGCGCTGGCGTTCAGCGTCATCGCCATCGTGCGGGTGGTGGCGGCCATCAACGACCCGATCAAGCAGCTACGCAAGGCGCAGAGCGAGGTCTCGGCCGGCAATCTGAACGTCGCCGTCAAGATCTACGACGGCAGCGACCTGGGACTGTTGCAGGCCGGCTTCAACGACATGGTGTCGGATCTGCGGGAGCGCCAGGAGCTGCGCAACCTGTTCGGCCGCTACGTCGGCGAGGATGTGGCCCGCCGCGCAATCGAGACCGGAACCGAACTCGGCGGCGAGGAACGCTACGTCGGCGTGCTGTTCGTCGACATCGTCGGGTCGACGCGGCTCGCGGTCAACCGGCCGCCGCGAGAAGTGGTCAACCTGCTCAACGAGTTCTTCCGGGTGGTGGTCGCCGTGGTGGGTCGCCACGGAGGCTTCGTCAACAAATTCCAGGGTGATGCGGCGCTCGCCATCTTCGGCGCACCACTGGATCTCGACGACTTCGCGGGTCGCGCGCTGGCATCGGCACGCGAACTGCGCACCGAGCTCTATCGCACGCTCGGCGACACCGACATCGGTATCGGGGTGTCGGCCGGTAAGGCCATCGCCGGCCACATCGGTTCCGAGCAGCGGCTGGAGTACACGGTGATCGGCGACCCGGTGAACGAGGCGGCGCGACTGACCGAGCTCGCCAAGGACGAACCCACCCGGGTACTCGGGTCCGCGCGCGCGGTGTTCCTGGCCTCGCAGACCGAAGCCGAACACTGGGATATCGGTGAGGGTGTGGAGCTGCGTGGACGCGGGATAGAGACCCTGCTCGCGCGGCCGCTGTTGGAGCCGGTGGACATCTGACGGGCGCGGAGGGGGTCCGTGTGGGGTCTCGATACGCTCCTCGCCTAGCGGCTCGGAGCTACTCGACCACCGACTGGTGGCGCCACCCGGCGGCGCAGTGGACCGACGGATTTCGTCGCCCCGCCGCTGATCGAGTAGCCGCGAACGGAGTGAGTCGGCGTATCGAGATCCTCGGATCGAGTAGCGTGCGAGCCGTTAGGCGAGCAGGCGTATCGAGATCAGTCCGCCGACTTCTTCGCCGTACTCTTCTTTGCCGCAGTCTTTTTCGCGGTTGCCTTCTTGGCCGCAGTCTTTTTGGCGGTCTTCTTGGCCGGAGCCTTCTTGGCGGCCTTCTTCGCCGACTTCTTGGCCGGCCCACGGGCACGACGATCCGCCAACAACTCCATCGCCCGTTCCGGCGTGATGGAGTCGACCTCGTCCCCCTTACGCAGGCTGGCATTGGTTTCGCCGTCGGTCACGTACGGTCCGAAGCGGCCGTCCTTGATGACCATCGGCTTGTCCGACACCGAGTCGTTCTTGCCGAGTTCACGCAGCGGCGGCGCGGCCGCCTGCCGACCCCGTCGCTTGGGTTCGGAGTAGATCTTGAGCGCCTCTTCCAGGGTGATGCCGAAGATCTGGTCCTCACTGGTCAGCGACCGAGAGTCGGTGCCCTTCTTCAGGTATGGGCCGTAGCGACCGTTCTGCGCGGTGATCTCGTCACCGGATTCCGGGTCCACACCGACGACACGCGGCAAAGACAACAGCTTGAGCGCATCATCGAGGGTGACCGTCGAGATGTCCATCGACTTGAACAGCGACCCGGTACGCGGCTTCGGGCCGGCCTTCTTCGCTGCCTTCTTGGCCGTCTTCTTGGCGGTCTTGGCCGCGGTCTTGGTCGCCCCACCCGACGTGTCGTCGAGCGGCACAACGTCTCCGTCGCCACCGGCAGAGCCGCCGGCCCCACCATCGCGTGGCGTCGGACCCGCGGGGACCGTGGCTGGAGCCTTGCCGTCGTCGTCACCGTCGTCATCCGACGGCAGGATCTCGGTCACATACGGACCGAAACGTCCTTCCTTGGCGACGATCTCGTTTCCGGTGAGCGGATCGTTGCCCAGCGACCGACCCTCCTGCGGAGTGGCGAACAGCTTCTCCGCGACCGCCAGGGTCAACTCGTCGGGCGTGATGTCGGCCGGGAGGTTGGCGCGCTTGAGATCCGGTTCGGCATCCGGCCCCGCGACGTTGCGCTCGAGATAGGGTCCGTATCGGCCGACACGCACGAAGACCGGCCGGCCCTCTTCGTCGTCGAACAAGCGGATCGAATTGACCTCGCGGGCATCGATCTCTTCGAGATTCACACCGACGAGCTTCTTGAGGCCACCGTACTTGGCGACCTCCGACTTGACCGTCTCCGACTCTGCTTCGGTGTCGCCGAAATAGAAGTCGGTCAGCCAGCTGGTGCGGTTGGCCTGGCCGGCGGCGATCTGGTCCAGGTCGTCCTCGAGGGTGGCGGTGAAGTCGTAATCCACCAGACTCTCGAAGTAGGCCTCCAGGAGGCCGACAACGGCGAACGCGATCCACGACGGGACCAGCGCGTTGCCCTTCTTCACCACGTAGCCGCGGTCTTGAATGGTGCCGATGATCGACGCATAGGTCGATGGACGTCCGATGCCGAGCTCCTCGAGCACCTTCACCAACGACGCCTCGGTGAACCGCGCCGGCGGATTGGTGGAGTGACCGTCGGCGTCGAGCTCGGTTGCCGTCAGCGCCTGCCCCTCGGTGAGGTTGGGCAGCCGGTTCTCGGCGTCGTCGGCCTGACCACCGGCGAGTTCGTCGACGGTCTCGACGTAGGCCGAGAGGAAACCGGGGAAGGTGATGGTGCGTCCCGACGCGGCGAAGGTACAGCGTTCGCCGGAGGTGGCGGTGCCGGTGATCCGCAGGCTCATCGTGGTGCCTTTGGCGTCGGCCATCTGCGAGGCGACGGTGCGCTGCCAGATCAGCTCGTAGAGCCGGAACTCGTCGGCCTCGAGTTGCCCACCGACCTGTCCGGGCGTGCGGAATGTCTCGCCGGCCGGGCGGATCGCCTCATGGGCTTCCTGCGCGTTCTTGACCTTGCGGTTGTACTGCCGCGGTGTCGGATGGACGAACGACTCGCCGTACAGCTCCCGCGCCTGGCTGCGCGCGGCGTTGATGGCCGACTCGCTCAACGACGTCGAGTCAGTACGCATGTAGGTGATGTAGCCGTTCTCGTAGAGCCGCTGCGCGATGCGCATGGTGCGGTCCGACGAGAAGCGCAGCTTGCGGCCGGCCTCCTGCTGCAGCGTCGAGGTCATGAACGGGGCGTACGGACGCCGGGTGTACGGCTTCTCCTCCACCGACGTCACCGTCATATCGGCACCGTCGAGGGCGGTAGCCAGGCTCGTGGCGCGCTCACCGTCGAGCACGAGCACGCCGTCGGCCTTCTTGAGCGCTCCGCGCGCATCGAAATCGCGGCCGGTGGCGACCTTGGCGTCATCGACCGACACCAGCCGCGACGTGAACGTGCGCGGCGTCGACGAACTCTCCGCACCGACGTCCATGGTCGCCGCGATGTCCCAGTACTCGGCGGAGACAAAGGCCATCCGCTCGCGTTCACGGTCGACGATGATGCGGGTGGCCACCGACTGCACGCGGCCCGCCGACAGCTTCGGCATGACCTTCTTCCACAGCACCGGCGACACCTCATAGCCGTAGAGCCGGTCGAGGATGCGTCGGGTCTCCTGGGCGTCGACGAGGTCGATGTCGAGGTCGCGGGGGTTTTCGGCCGCTGCCCGGATGGCCGACTCGGTGATCTCGTGGAACACCATCCGCTTGACCGGGATCTTCGGCTTGAGCGTCTCCAGCAGATGCCAGGCGATCGCCTCCCCCTCGCGGTCACCGTCGGTGGCGAGGTAGAGCTCGTCGACATCCTTCATCAGAGACTTGAGTTCGGTGACCGTCGACTTCTTGTCGGCCGAGACCACGTAGAGCGGCTCGAAGTTGTCGTCGACGTTGACACCGAGACGCGCCCAGGGTTGGCCCTTGTACTTGGCGGGGACGTCGGCGGCGCCGCGCGGCAGGTCCCGGATGTGGCCGCGGGAGGACTCCACGACATAGTTCGCTCCCAGGTACCCCGCGATCTTGCGGGCCTTTGTCGGCGACTCGACGATGACCAGTCGTCGGGTCGAGCTCCCCTTGGTGGGAGTTGCGGTGCTGGAATCGGCCACCGGGCGTCCTTTACTTCGCATTCGCTGATGTCGTCCGCGCCAACGGCCTCGTCACACGCACGACACTCGATCAGGTTTGTACCTTATATATAGCGTCGTCTGCACACTCGGATTCCCGTCGGCAAACCCCCAGTGTGGCAAATTACGCCGCTGCGGCCACATAGTGCCTGGTCAGAGGAATTTGCGAGGAATTTTGCGGCCTCGGTGGGTCGGCGGCATCACAGACCGTCGACATGCGGCCAATGCACGGCGGCATCGGGCACCGCAGGGGGTTCGCCGATGTACTCCAAGAGGTGACCGAGTCGCCTTTTGCCGGCGATGCGCAGCGCGTGCGACAGCCCCCGGCCGACCAGGGTGGGGGCCACGCCGACCCGCATCAGGGCGGTCGCGAGCGCGGGATGCGTGTCGGGCGCGTGGCTGTCGAGACCCAGCATGAATCGGTCGCCGTCGCGTTCGCCGGCGGCGAGGGTCCACAGCCGCAGGGCACGCGGTGACGGCACCCAGCCCGACGGCATCGCCTTGACCGCACCCGACGACCACCGGCGATGCAGGTCGTCGAGATCGTGGCAGGGTTGTGTCCGCGCGATCGGATTGCCCTCATCGGAGATCACGACCTCGGCATCCACCCCGGTCGCGGTCATCTCCTCGACGAGCGCGTCGGCGCGCCAGCGTTGCGCCACCACGACCGAGATCCGCGTACCGCCGTCGGATCGAACCGCTTGTCCGTGCGCGGCGAGCAGACCCGACAGATCCTCGTACGCGGGTTGGTCGATCTGCGCGGAGAAGAACGACAACTGGCCCACACACCGAGATTACTGCCTGACCGGCCGCGTGCAGCGTCACGCATCGCGTCGGACACGGATCACCACGGGTGGGCCAAGGCCACAAAAGAGTCGCTCCCGGCCACCGTGATGGTGACCGGGAGCGACTTCGCTCAAGCTTTCGCAGCTTGCAGGAGGTGACTCCTAGACGGCGCGGACGCCAGTGGCCTGCGGGCCCTTGGTTCCCTGGCCGACCTCGAACTCGACCCGCTGGTTCTCCTCGAGGGTGCGGAATCCCGAGCCCTGGATCTCGGAGTAGTGGACGAACACGTCATCGGACCCCTCGTCAGGCGCGATGAAGCCGAAGCCCTTTTCCGCGTTGAACCACTTCACAGTTCCCTGTGCCATTACTGCAATCCTTTACATACATTCCAACAGACGCGACACGATGGGTCTCGTGTCGTGGCCGGTCCCGACCGCCATACCTCGATAGTTCCCCACGGAAGAATCCCCGAAAACCTGCCTCAGTACCACGGTCACAACACGATCTCGGGAGATCACCGGGGTCCCGGCGGCTCACGAAAGCTGCGACCGCCCATAAGTCAATCACGTTCACGGCGCGCGCGATAGTCACCCCGATCAACCAGATTCCAAACCTGCCGATTTTCGCGGTCCCGACATCCGTCGGTAACATGGGAGATCCGTGTCGAACCGCGACACTGCACAATCGAACTCTCCAGGCAATGCACACTCCCACATTCGGGTCCGAGCTGCTCAGACGCAGTATCGCCGGCACCGACCCGTCCACCTCTCCGGTCACGCACATGTCGGTGATCGGCTCGCGCGCAGCCACTTTCGCCGACTGGCCGGAGTGGGTTCCAGCCGATCTCGTGGCCGCATTCGGGGCCGACGGAATCGATAAACCGTGGGTGCATCAGGTGACGACTGCCGAGCACGCATTTCAGGGAAAACACGTGGCCTTGTGCACCGGTACGGCCTCCGGGAAATCGTTGGCGTATCAACTACCCATTGTGACCACGCTGTTGAAGGATCCGAATGCGACAGCGTTGTATCTTTCACCGACCAAGGCTCTCGGTGCCGACCAGATCCGTTCGGTCACATCACTGCTCAGCGCGGCCGGCGACAGTCGTCGCGGAGCGGCGGCAGGTGTTCGACGCCAGTTCACACATCTGCAACCATGCGCCTACGACGGTGACACCGACGTCGAGCTACGCCAGTGGGCGCGTGCACACTCCCGCTGGATCTTCACCAACCCGGACATGCTGCACATCGGCATCTTGTCCGGTCACGCGCGATGGCGACACTTCTTTCGGCACCTGCGCTACATCGTCGTCGACGAGGCTCACCATTACCGCGGGGTGTTCGGCTCGCACACCGCGTTGGTCCTGCGTCGACTCCTGCGGATCGCGCGCTCGGCCGGTGGCGATCCGGTGGTCATCGCGACCAGCGCGACCATGGCCGGCCCGGCCGAGGCGTTGACACGGCTCATCGGCGAACCCGCCGCCGCGGTGACCGAGGACGCCTCACCGCGCGGCGAGCGGACAGTTGCGCTGTGGGAGCCGGATTTTCTGCCCGCGGTGACGGGTGAGAACGGCGCACCCATCCGACGTTCGGCCGGTTCCGAATCGGCCCGACTGCTCGCGGATTTCGTTGTCGAGGGAGCGCGGACGCTGTGTTTTCAACGCAGCCGACGCGGCGTCGAGCTGACCGCACGACAGGCCCGGCATCTGCTGGCACAGACCGCTCCTGAGCTCGTCGACCGGGTGGCCGCCTACCGCGCCGGGTATCTCGCCGACGATCGGCGGCGACTCGAACGGGCCATCTCCGATGGTGAGCTGGTGGGGGTGGCCACCACGAACGCGCTGGAGTTGGGCGTTGACATCAGCGGTTTGGATGCGGTGATCGTGGGTGGTTATCCGGGCACCGTTGCGTCCTTCTGGCAGCAAGCCGGACGCGCTGGGCGCCAACGCACTTCCGGAGACTCACTGGTGGTGCTGGTGGCCCGCGACGACCCCCTCGACACCTACCTCGTGCACCATCCCGACGCCTTGCTCGGGCGACCGGTCGAGGCAACCGTCACCGATCCCGCCAATCCGTACATTCTCAAACCCCACCTGCTGTGCGCTGCTGCCGAACTCCCACTGCGCGAGGAAGAGATCACCGCCTGGGACGCCACCGACGCGGTGGCCGAACTGACTGCCGAGGGAAAACTCAAGAGACGCAAGGCCGGGTGGTATCTCGCCGCGGGCATCGAGCCGCATGCCGACATCGACATCCGCGGCGGCATCGGTGGTCAGGTGCTGATCGTCGACACCACCACCTCACAACTGTTGGGCACCGTCGACTCCGGTCGCGCGATGTTGACGGTGCATCCCGGCGCCCTGCACATCCATCAGGGTGAGTCATTTGTGGTCGACGAACTCGATCTGGACGACGGTCTGGCGCTGGCACATCCCGAGGAGCCGGACTGGACCACGTCGGCTCGCGAACTCACCGACATCTCCATCACCAACGTGGTGGACCGTCGTGACTGCGGGGATCTCGCCGTCTCCCTCGTGGAGGTGGACGTGACCCATCAGGTGGTGGGGTATCTGCGCACGCTGCTGTCCGGTGAGGTGCTCGATGCGGTGGAACTCGACATGCCCGCCCAGACGCTGAGCACTCGCGCCGTGATGTACACGCTGACCCCGGAGTCGCTGGAGGACGCCGGGGTGACCATCGGCGATTTCCCGGGCGCGCTGCATGCGGCCGAACATGCCGCCATCGGCTTGTTGCCGCTGGTCGCCTCCTGCGATCGGTGGGACATCGGCGGCCTGTCGACCAACCAGCACCCCGACACCGGCCTGCCGACCGTGTTCGTCTACGACGGATACATGGGTGGTGCCGGTTTCGCCGATCGCGGCTTCGCCACCTTCGACACCTGGATCGCCGCCACCCGTGACGCGGTTGCGAGCTGCCGATGCGAGAGCGGCTGTCCGTCGTGTGTGCAGTCCCCCAAGTGCGGCAACGGTAACGATCCGCTCGACAAAGATGGCGCGATCAAGGTGCTGACGCTGTTGTGTCGGCGATACTCGAAGGATGACTGACGATCGCGCAGGCGGACGCGAACATGCGGCCCGCACGATCACCTCCGTGCGCCCGGCGTGGTTCTTGTTGGCACGTCCGACCCAGAATGTCGACGAACTGCCCGCCACCATCGGCGAACGCGACGTGTTCTTCGACGACGAGACCGCGATGGACGCTCTCGATCTGCATTACGCGTGGTGTGCGGCCCAGCGCGGTGGGTACCACGCGACGGTGGTCCGCAGCGCACATTGGTATCTGCAGAGCGCGATGATCGGGCCCCAGGTGGACCCGGGACTCGGCGATGTCTTTCTCGCACTCGCCGACGGCTCCGGTGGCCGCCGCGCGGTCGGCGGCGGCTTCCTCGCCGAGGGTGAACTCATTCACTGGACCTCGTTCGTGCGGGCCACGACCCGCTTCATGCCCGACGCCCCAGCCGTTCCCGCCTTCGAACTGGCACACCTCGGTGACGACAACGTCGACTTCGGCCACATCTGGTTCGCGCCACTGCAGTCGCGTCGGGTGCATCCGCAGCGGATCGTGATCCCCGAAGAGCACTGATCGTGCACCGGCGGGTGCACGATCAGGGCCCGGCGCGCGCCGACGCCACGGCCTGCCGAACCCCGAACGGCCCCAGACGCACCGGCACCGCAACGGTGAGCACCACATCGACACCGTCGACCTCGCACCGCGTGACCCGTCCGCCGACGCGCTGTGCCTCGGCGATCTCGGTGGCGGCCGAGCACGGATCCGGTGCGGCCAGCACGTGCTGCTGTGCAGCGGCGAGCGCCGCCAGATCCGCGGCCGACTGCGCGCGATGACGCGCCACCACTGCCCCACCGACGTAGAGCATCGCGACGGCCACCGCGGCCAGCGCCGCGACCGCGAAAGCACCCAGCAGCGTTGCGAAACCGCGGTCGTCAGCCCACCAGCGCATCATGGTGCCCACGGCCCTCGGGCATGGCCCCGAACTGCGTCACGCCGGGCTGCGTGACGCCGTCCTCCGCTCCGTGCGGCTCCTTCGCTGCGACCGCCCGTGCAGACAGCTCCATCAGGGGTAGCAGCGGCACGTTGTCGCGTACCTCGGCGATGACCTGTGTGCCACTGTCGCGCAGGGAGACCCGCGCGTCCTCGCCGGCGATGGAGACCGCCGTCGAGAGCGCCGAGGTATCGCCGATCGCGGCCAACCTGGCCGCCTCCCGCGCCGCGTCGGTGCACCGGATCTGCGCACCCGCCGCCGCCACCACGCCGACACCGATCACCACGGCGGAGACGATCGCAGCGATCGCATATGCACCCTCGACCGTGACCATGCCGCGATCATCGGCGATCACCGACCGGATCGCGATGATGATCCGTCGCACCGTGTACACAGTGACCTCAGCCGACCGACGTGTTGAGCGCTTTGCCGATGATGCCGGTCAGGCCGCTGACGATGTTGTCGCCGGTGACCACCGTGTAGAGAATCGCTCCGAATGCCGCCGCAGCAATAGTCCCGATCGCGTACTCGGCGGTACTCATGCCCTCGTCGTCGGTGATCAGCCGCAGCACCTCCGCGGAAAGACGCTCGGCAGGTCGGCGAAACATGTTGTCGGTCATCAGGTTGCCCCCTCCTGGGACGCCGGGTGCGTCCTCTCGTTCTTTGGACGCACCAGAGCCCGATTTGGATCCATCGGAATGGGACAAATCCCGGGGACCACCCGGCCCGGTGACGAGAACAGCTGCGCCACCGCCTCATCACCCACCCAGGACGGAGCCGGCGAGACCGAGGACCACGGGCACAATGCCCAGGCACACGAACGCCGGCAGAAAACACAGCCCCAAGGGGGCACTGATCGCGACACCGGCTCGCTCGGTGGCCGCAGTGGCCTGGTCGTGGGCGTCGCGGCGCACACCGTCGGCGAGTTCGGTCAATCCGCCGGCCAGCGACGACCCGGCTCGCGCCGAGCGCCGCGCCAGGGTGGCCAAAGCGTCGAAATGTTCCGAGGTGGTTTCCCCCGGACCTGGCGCGCCCTTGGTGGTATCGGTCCCCGGCACAGGTCGACTGCGGCGCCAGGCATGGTCGGCATCGGCCCCGAGAGCCAGCAGTTCGGCGGTCACCGACAGCGGTCGCGCCAGGCCCGGGGGCGCCGAATCGGCGACAACCGCCGCAGCTGCTCCGACCGGAAGACCGGCACGCAGGCACACCGCGAAGAGGTCCAGGGACGCGGCGACCCCGAACGGGTCATCGCGAGCATCACTCGCCCGGACCGGCCGCGCGGCGGGTTGCTGCCCGGCGACCCGCCGCAACGCCCAGTCCGGACCAGGCCAGCACCAGACCGCGGCAGCCACGAACAGGGTGGAGATCAGCGCGGCGGCGACGCTCAACGTCGGGCCGCCCGTTCGGTGATGCGCTGTGCCCACACCCATCCGGCCATCGAGAGGGCCGTGCCGACGATCAGCAGGGCGCCGCCGGGGCCTCCTCCCAACAGCACCGCCAGCGGGTTCGCCCCCATCAGCTGTCCGAGGAGCACACCGATCACCGGCAAGCCTGCGAGTACCGCAGCGGTCGCTCGCGGGCCGGCCAGGCCGGCGTGGGTGCGGGCCGCGAACTGCCGACGCTCGAGCACGTCCGACCGCACCGATTCCAACAGCTCGATCATCGGTAGACCGTGTCGATCAGCCAAGTGCCACGCCACCGCGACTCGGCGCCACGACGCGGCATCACCCCGATCCGGGTGACCGGCGGCCGCGGTGTCGAGGACGTCGCCGCCCAGCTCCGCCCGCCCGGACATCGCGGCCAACCCGTCGGCCACCGCCCCCGAAACTCCCTCTGCCGAACGCAGTTCGCCCGCCGCGGCCGTGCACGCACGGGCCGGCGGCGCGCCCACCGACAGTTCGGCGATCATCACCGACAACGCCAGCAGCAGAGCGGCGATCTCACCGTCGCGACGCCGAACCCGCCTGGTGCGCTGCCACTGCCAGATGAGACCGGCTGCGACCACGGCCGACGACACTCCGGCCGGGACACCGGCGAGAACGGTCAGCACCAGCGGCAGTGCGCACACCAGCACTGCGGGCGTCGGCATCGGCGAACGCCTGCGCGCAGCGTCCCGGAGACGGTGCAACCGGGACTCGGTGCCGGTGACCGGCCACCACACGACCCCCAGCGCGACCGCCAAGTACAGCGCGGTCACCGCGATCGGCTGCCGATGAGCTCGTCAAGCCGTCCGGCGGACTCGCCGAATCCACCGGCACGGGTCCACACCGGACGAATGCGGACCAGACCGTCGTCGCCTGGCGCCACCATCCCGATCTCGACGAGTCCGCGGCTACCGCCCGGTGTGCGTGCGACGCCGAGGACCACCTGGACCGCGGCCGCGAGCTGACTGTGCAACGCGGCGCGGGCCATCCCGCCGAGCGCGGCGAGCGCCTCCATCCGCGCCGGCACCTCGGCGGTGGAGTTCGCGTGCAGCGTGCCCGCGCATCCGTCGTGTCCGGTGTTCAACGCGGTCAGCAGGTCGATGACCTCGGCGCCGCGCACCTCACCGACCACGATCCGGTCCGGCCGCATCCGCAGTGCCTGCCGAACCAGGGCCCGCACCGGTACCTCGCCGACGCCTTCGACGTTCGCGGTCCGGGCGACCAGCCGCACGATGTGCGGATGCGGCGGGTCCAGTTCCAGCGCGTCCTCCACACAGAGAATGCGCTCGGTGTGCGCCATCTCGCCGATCAGCGACCCCAGCAGGGTGGTCTTACCCGATCCGGTGCCGCCGACGATCAGGAAGGCCAGGCGTGCGGCGAGGATGTCACGCAGGAGTCGAACCGTGTCGTCGGGGATCGCGCCGAGCGAAACGAGTTCGTCGAAGTCGCGGGTGGCGGTGCGCAGTACGCGCAATGAGATGCAGGTGCCGTCGTGCGCGACCGGCGGGATCACCGCGTGCAGACGCACGGTGTGTCCGCGTCGGCCGACGCCGACGAGCTGCCCGTCCACCCATGGTTGGGCATCGTCGAGTCGTTTTCCGGCGTTGAGCGCCAACCGGCCGGCGAGACGACGCACCGCGTCCTCACTATCGAAGCGGATCTCAGTGCGCTGCAAGCCGTGGCCGCGGTCGATCCAGACGTTATCCGGGCCGGCGACCAGGATGTCGGCGACATCAGGATCGACCAGGAGTTGCTCCAGACGCCCGGCCCCGATCAGCTCGGTCTGCAGAAATCGCAGAGCGGCAAGGAGATCGGTGTCGCCGAGCATGCCCCGCGACTCGGCGCGGATCGCGTCGGCGATGACGTCGGGCGTCGGGTCGGCCGCGTCGGCGGCCAACCGGTCGCGCACCCGGTCGAGCAGCTCGTCGTGTGCGGTCATGCGGCCACCCGCGCCACGCGGTCGGCGGCACGATGGACCGCGCGGGCGGCGCGTCCGAGGGGGCTGCGAGGCGTGATCCGCAATCTGCCGGCATCCATCCGCCCCGGCAACCCCGGGTCCGCGCGATACGCGGCGACCAAGGGCAACCCGACGGTGGCGGCGACCTGTGTAGCCCGCAGACCCGACGGCGCCGGTCCCCGCACGGCCAGTTCGGCCCACACCCCGTGACGCTGCACCCGGGTCGCGACGTGGCGCGTCGATGCCGCGCCGGGCACGGAGGCGGTGGTGACCACCACGACCAGGTCGACGGTGTCGAGCACCGCATCGGTCACCGGCCCACCCGCCCGCGGGAGGTCGACGATGACCGTGTCCCCGTCCGCTCGGCCGGCATCGAGCGCGGCCAGCACCGGCTCGACGGCGACCGGCACCGCGCTGTCCGGTCGGGGCGCGAGCACCGAGAGCCGGTCGTCGACGTGGGGTAGCGCTTCGTGTAATGCGCTGGCACGCATAGCTCCTGCCGTGACGGTCAGATCCTGCCACCGCAGCCCGGCACAACTCTCGATGCCCAACGCGAGGTCGATACCCGCGCCGAGATCGTCGACATCGAGCAGCAGTACCCGCGGTGCCAGCTCTGTCGCCGCCAGCGCGACGGCCGCGGCAAGGGTGGTGGCACCTGCCCCACCGTGTCCACCGATCACGGCGATGGCGGCCGCGGGCGCGGCGGGCGGAGCCCGGAAATCGGTGAGCAGCCCCACCAAGGTGGATTCCTCGGCCGGCAGGGACACCGCGTATTCGGCACCGAGGTTCATCGCCGCACGCCAGGTCTGCGCCGGCGGCTCGCCGGAGGTGACCATCACGATCCCGTCGCGCCGCGGCAGCGCCAGGCCGCTGAGCTCCTCGACGGAACGACCGTCCACCGCGATCGCGCTGGCTCGCAACCATTCTCGACGACACTCCGACGTCGACCCGGGCAGGATGCGGTAGCCGGCGGCGGCTGCGCACCGGGCGACCTCGTCGTGCAGGTCGGCGCCCACCAGGGTGAGGAGTTCATCGGTCACCCCGACATCGTCACCGACGACTACGCGACCCAGATCCGATCACCCGGGAAGCGAGAAGATCTGTGGATACGTTGCCGGCCTGTGGATTGGTCAACCGGTGAACGGCGGCACGTACTCACACGGCACCCGAACCGGATGCGCGGGGTCGAGCGCATTGAGCACCATGTAGGCGGTGCGGCGCGACCCCGCGATCGCCAGGTGATCGCTGTGGTCCTGTTCGCAGCCGTCCTGCACGACGATGTTGCGGACGCTCTCGCCGGAGCGGCCCGGTACCTGGCCGCTGGTGTAGGGCACCACGAACTCGTCGTAGCGGGTGGAGATGTTCGTGTAGTCCACACCCGCGACATACGGGCTGCCGCCACTCCAGATCGCCCGGTTCATCGGCGATCCCGCCGCCATCTGACCGCAGGCCGCGCAGATCGGCAGATCCGCACCCTGCAGCAGCTGCCGGGTGATCTCGGTGAACGGAATACCGTCGAACGAGCCACGCCACAGCGGCGCCAACGAGACGTACCTGGTGACCTTCGACGCCCCGCCGAGTCGTTTGAGGTAGTAAGCCGGCATGTACGTGCCTTGCGAATGGCCGACGAGATCGACGGTCTGGGCGCCGGTCGCAGCGAGGACTCGGTCGACGAACCGGGACAATTGCGCTGCGCTCGGCTCCATCCGGGTCATGCCGCCGATCGCCGACACCGGCCAGGGCGATCCGGGAATCGCCCCGTAGGTGAGGGCATACACGCAGTACCCGCGGTTGGCCAGCAACGCGACGTAGGCACCCCAGTTGGTCTGCTGCGAACCACCGGTGCCGTGCACCAGCACCACCGGCCGCGGGTGCTGTGGTGTGGGCCGACAGTCGAAGTCATTCGATCCGGGCAACGATCCGCCTGGATGAGCCAGCTCAGGAGGGATACCGGCGAAGAAGCTGTAGGTCTCGGGCAGCGGCCGCTCGGGGGCGGCCGAGGCTGCGCCGACCCCGACCATCGCCACCGCACATGTCGCCACCAATACCGCGACCAGCACCGCGTACCGGTTCATTCGTTTCGTGGACACCTCGACTACCACCCCCGCGTCAGCACCTGCGGGAGAACCTAGCAACTGCTTGGTCAAGTGTCCCGGTTTTGGCAGATCGCCGGGTAACGGGCCCTAGATAGAGGACGACCCCGGCCAGGGGGGGAGGAGGCCGGGGTCATCGCGTTTCAGCCCCGGGGGGTCGGGCTGAAAGGCACCGGTATCAACCGGTTAAGGCCGACTATACACATCGGATTTCGGCCTGTGCAACTAGAAACAACCGGCCGGCGAGGTCACATTTCAATATCGCTGCCTGCGCTTTCACGCTGCAACGACGTTGCATCGACACTGGCCGGGGTCTCGATCGGGCCGTAGCCTGAACCGGTGACGGACACCTCGTCGGCAAGCACTCCCCAGGCCCGATCGGCCCATGCCGTCCTCCCCACACGTCGTAGCGCAGCGTTCTTCGATCTGGACAAGACGGTGATCGCCACATCCAGCGTGCTCGCCTTCACGCGCCCCTTTTTCGCCGCGGGACTGATCGACCGCCGCTCGGTGATCCGATCCGGCTGGGCCCAGTTGCTGTTCCTGATGACCGCGGCCGACCACACGCAGATCGATCGGCTGCGTCGTCACGTCACCGACATGTGCCGCGGGTGGGATGTCGCGCAGGTGCGCGCCGTCGTCGCCGAGACCCTGCACGAGGTGGTCCACCCGCTGGTGTTCGACGAGGCGGCCGAGTTGATCGCCACCCACCGCGCACGCGGCGACGATGTGGTGCTGGTGTCGGCGTCGGGGCGCGAGATGGTGGAGCCGATCGGCGCGATGCTCGGTGTCGACCATGTCGCCGCCAGCGAGATGGAGGTCGTGGAGGGCCATTACACCGGGGAGATCGAGGTCTACCTCTACGGCGCGGCGAAGACCACGGCGATGATCGCACTCGCCGAGCAGCACGACTACGACCTCTCCACCTGCTACGCGTACTCCGACTCGATCACCGATGTCCCGATGCTCACGGCGGTCGGTCACCCCTTCGTGGTGAATCCCGACCGACACCTGCGACGGCACGCCCGGGACGCCGGCTGGCCGATCCTGACGTTCTCCCGACCGGCGTCCCGCCGTTCGCGACAGTTGCCGGCGCGGCTCCGGACGGTCGTCGGATCGCCGCTGGCGGCGGTCGCGCTGGCCGTAGGTGCCGCGGTCGCGACGGCACGCTTGGCGGGATTCGCGTCGCGACGACACCCGGGTCGGCCGACCGACGTGGTGTGAGAAGGCCACCACGACACCATCGGATATTGGTCCGAAAGACCCTTGATGTGATGGCGGTCACGGTGTACAAAAGGTTTTACGGAATCTCGGAAGGCAAAGTTCGCTCCGGAAGAGAAGGAACGGACCCCCACGCCGAGCACTTCCCAGCACGGGCGGCAAGCACCCACGCGGAGCGCGCCGCATAAGGCAAAAGCGTTGTGCGCCTGCGACATCGTAGGTCGACACGGGCAAGCCGGTGACCACCAACGGGCCGTAGACCGGGACACGAAGGATCCCTGTCGAGCCGGACGAATCGATCCGATCGAGGCGAACCGAGAGGTTCATCAGACGGAAAGAATCGATCCGAGTAAGCTCGATCCAATTGCACGGCACCGTCATTCACACGTGGTTCACACCGGGGCGCACCGATCGGCACTCCTTCCCTCGCCGAGGCGGTACCACAACCCACCAAGCACGCTTGGTAACTTGGGTCCGTGCTACGCGGGCGGCAGCCCGACCGGTTCTCCGGTCGGCCGGCCGCCCGCAGTGCGTTGTGGGGGAACGTTGTGTCACTACCCGGGTCCAGTTCCTCCCACCCGAAATCCGTTCCACCGCGCTGCATTCCGGGCGGACGAACGCAAATGCAGGGAACAACGCTCCGGCGAGAGCGAAACCTCAGCCGGCGCGAGCGGCGTCGGCGATGGATCGGGCCTCACCCGCGCCTGCTTCGAGCGCCTCGCAGCACAGCACGATCCAGGCGCCCACGCCCTCCGGGTCGCCCTCGGCAAAGCGGGTCGACAACGCCCGATACTCATCGGCACGCCGCAGCCAGGTCACCTCCGGGACACCGAGGTTGTGCGGGTCCAACCCCGTCGAGGTGCACACCAGACGCGATGCGGCCCGCGCCACCACACCGTTGGCCGACGGAAAAGCGGCCAGCCCCAACAACTCTCCGTGTACGACTGCGGCCAGAACCGGCGCGGGGACCGCGGTGGCCCCGGTCACCAGTTGGCCGAGCAGATCCAGCCGGGCCGCGACGCCCGGTGCCGCGCTGGGTCGGCCGAGCTCGTCCGGTTCGTCGACGAGGCCGGCGGCGGCGAGCATGTGCAGGCGGGCGAAGGCCTGGGCGGGCGCCCGACGGAAGACGGCGGTGAGTTGCTCGAGAGCGTCACCGTCGAGGGCCTGGGCCACTCGCATCGCCCCCGCCAGCACCGGGTCGTCGAAGTCACCGTCGCGTCGCAGCTCCACACTGCCACCGTCGATGGCCGCAGACGATCGACCCGCGCGCCACGAGGCCTCGGTGGCGGTCTTGTCCCAACCACGCAGATTCGCCGGGTGTCGATGGACGGCACTGAGCGCGTCACGTGCGCGATCGGCCGACTCGACGACACCGGGTAACTCCAACAGCGGTGCCAGTGGGTCAGCTGCCAACGGATCCGAACTCACGCCTTCCCACCATAATGAGGGTGCCGCTCGTCGCGTCCACCGGACCATTCGTCGCGGATGTGCGCTGGTCCGGCCGATCGGCACCTGCAACGAGATTCCAACGTGACTACCCTCACAATCAGAAACCGGCATGACCGCACGTCACGCCAATGTCGTCGAGAGTGAAAGGCACACCTGACCGATGTCTCCCGCCACCACTTCGTCTGCGCAGGGCTACCCGCCGTCGAAGGAGTTCGCCGCCCAGGCCAATGCCACTGCCGAGATGTATGACCGCGCCGACGCGGATCGTCTGGAGTTCTGGGCCGAGCAGGCCCGCCGCCTGGACTGGGACACCGATTTCGATCAGGTGCTGGACTGGTCGGGGGCGCCGTTCGCGAAGTGGTTCGTCGGCGGCACACTCAACGTCGCGGTCAACTGTGTGGACCGTCACGTCGCCGCGGGCAAGGGTGAGCGCGTCGCCATCCACTGGGTCGGCGAACCGGGCGACTCCCGCGACCTCACCTACGCCCAGCTGCAGGACGAGGTGTCCAAGGCCGCCAACTACTTCTCCGCGATCGGGTTGGTCGCCGGTGACCGCGTCGCGATCTACATGCCGATGGTGCCCGAGGCGTTGATCTCGATGCTGGCCTGCGCCCGCCTCGGCCTGACACATTCGGTGGTCTTCGCCGGATTCTCCGCCGGCGCACTACGCAGTCGCGTCGACGACGCCGAGGCCAAACTGGTGATCACCACCGACGGCCAGTACCGCCGCGGCAAGCCCGCCCCACTCAAGGCCGCCGTCGACGAGGCACTCGGTTCCGGCGACGACGCCGCGAAGTCCGTCGAGAAGGTGCTCGTGGTGCGCCGCACCAACCACGACGAGAACCTGCCCTGGGTCGACGGTCGCGACGTCTGGTGGGAGGACACCGTCGACGAACAGTCGGCCACCCACTCCCCCGAAGCGTTTGACGCCGAACACCCGCTGTTTTTGCTCTACACCTCCGGCACCACCGGCAAACCCAAGGGCATCGTGCACTCGTCGGGCGGCTACCTCACCCAGGCGTCCTACACCTTCCACAACGTGTTCGACCACAAAGAAGGCCGCGACGTGTTCTGGTGCGGCGCGGACATCGGCTGGGTGACCGGACACTCCTATCTCGTCTACGGGCCACTGTCCAACGGCGCGACCGAGGTCGTCTACGAGGGAACTCCCAACTCCCCCAACGAACATCGCCACTTCGAGATCATCGAGAAGTACGGCGTCACCATCTACTACATCGCGCCCACGCTGATCCGCACCTTCATGAAGTGGGGCCGCGAGATCCCCGACGCCCACGACCTGTCCTCGGTGCGGCTGCTCGGGTCCGTCGGCGAGCCGATCAACCCCGAGGCCTGGAAGTGGTATCGCGAAGTCATCGGCGGTGACACCGCACCCATCGTGGACACCTGGTGGCAGACCGAGACCGGCGCCATCATGATCTCACCGCTGCCCGGCGTGACCGAGGTCAAACCCGGCTCGGCGATGAAACCACTACCCGGCATCAGCGCCAACATCGTCGACGACCAGGGCAACCCGGTCAGCCACGGCGAGCAGGGCTACCTGGTACTCGATCAGCCGTGGCCGTCGATGCTGCGCGGCATCTGGGGTGACGAGGACCGCTTCCGCGAGACCTACTGGTCGCGCTTCGCCGAGCAGGGGTGGTACTTCGCCGGCGACGGCGCCCGCTACGACGACGACGGCGCACTCTGGGTCCTCGGCCGCGTCGACGACGTCATGAACATCTCCGGGCACCGCATCTCCACCGCCGAAGTCGAAAGCGCACTCGTCGGACACGCCGGGGTCGCCGAGGCCGCCGTCATCGGCGCCGCCGACGAGACCACCGGCCAGGGCATCGTCGCCTTCGTCATCCTGCGTGAAGGCGTGGAGAACACCGGCGAGGCATTGGTCAAGGAATTGCGCGAACAGGTGTCGATCGAGATCTCCCCCATCGCCAAACCCCGCGAGATCAACGTCGTCCCCGAACTGCCCAAGACCCGCTCCGGCAAGATCATGCGACGCCTCCTCAAAGACGTCGCCGAAGGCCGCGAACTCGGCGACACCTCCACACTCGTCGACCCCTCGGTCTTCGAAGCCATCCGGCAAAAGCGCGCATAGTCAGGCGTCCCGGCGGCGACCCAAGGCACCCAAGCCGCCGCACGGCGCCGCACCCAAGGCACCCAAGCCGCCGCACGGCGGTCGAGTGGGCGTCGTTTTCCGTTGAGTGGGCGCGCGTCTTTCTGACGCGCACCCACTCGGCGAGAAGCGGCGCCCACTCGACGGAAAATGGCGCCCACTCGACGCGAGATATCTCCCCCGCTACCGGCCACGCGAGCGCATGCATGGCAACATGAGTCCGACACCAGAGGTACGGAGGATTCTGTGAGCCGCAACGAGCCCGGCCAAACCGCTCAGGACGCCGGATCGGCCCCGTCGATCCCGCTGTCGGATCCCACCCACGGCCGCAACGGCGAACCCAGCATCGGCAACCTGGTCAAGGACGCCTCGGCAAGTGTGTCGACGCTGTTCCGCTCCGAGGTCGCGCTCGCCAAGGCCGAACTCGTCGGGGAGGCCAAGAAGGCGGGGGCCGGAACCGGGCTGCTGGTGGTGGCCGGCGTGATGGCCCTCTACTCCAGCTTCTTCTTTTTCTTCTTCCTCGCCGAACTCCTGGACAACTGGATGCCGCGGTGGCTGGCGTTCCTGATCGTGTTCGCGATCCTGGTGCTGATCACCGTCGTGATGGCGTTCGTCGGCTATGTGTTGTTCCGCAAGGTCCGCGGCCCGAAGAAGACGATCGCCAGCGTGAAGGAAGTGCCCACCGTGTTGCCGGGCAGTCATCCCAGCTCGTCGTCGGCGACCAAACCCACCGACGGTGAGCACCCGGCGATACCGCGCGCGCACGATCCCGCCAAGGGATGAGTGGTGGCCGGACCGCCTGATCCGTCGAGCGTCCGCGTCACCGGCGACTGGCATCACTTCGACGTCCGCGCCAACGGGCTGCGCTTCCACGCCGTCGAGGCGCCCGACCCGAGTACCGCCAACCGTCCGCTGGTGCTGCTCCTGCACGGATTCGGCGAGTTCTGGTGGAGCTGGCGTCATCAGATCACGGCGCTGGCCGAAGCGGGATACCGGGCGGTGGCCGTCGACCTGCGCGGCTACGGCGACTCCGACAAGCCGCCCCGCGGCTACGACGGCTGGACCCTCGCCGGTGATACGAACGGACTGGTCCGCGCGCTCGGCCACCCCGATGCCACCCTGGTGGGCCACGCCGACGGCGGGCTGGTGTGTTGGGCCACCGCGACGTTGCACCCACGCGTGGTCAATCGGGTGGCCGTCATCGCCTCCCCACATCCACGTGCACTGCGTCGCGCCGTGATCGCCGACCGACATCAGCGCCGTGCGTTCCTGCCCGGCTTCCTGCACAATCAGCTACCCAAGCTGGGTGAGCGTCGGCTCGCGGCGCACGACGGCGGCTACCTCGCGCAGTACTTCGCCGAGCGGGCCTCGCCGAGCTGGCAGGCCACCGACGACTACGCGGTCACCGTGGACCGTAATCGCTCGGCGGTGCAGATCCCCTACGTCGCGCACTCCAGCCTGGAGTACCGGCGCTGGGCGTTCCGGTCCCAGTTCCGTCCCGACGGATCGCGGTTCATGGAGCTGATGAATCAGCGGCTGCATCTACCGGTGCTGGCGCTGCGGGGAGCCGACGACCCGTACATCCTCGATCATGTGATGGCGGCGAGTCACCGGTATGCGGCACACATGCAGTATCGGCCGATCGCCCACAGCGGACACTTCGCCCACCAAGAACAGCCCGATGTGGTGACCGAGAAGTTGCTGGGGCTGCTACGCACCGAGGCGGGCTGATCCGCCCGGTCCGCGGACCAGGCGCGGACGTCGCCGGGAAACCCGGGTGGTGGCTCAGGCGTGCACGCACGTCTGCGTGCTGACCCGCGCCGAACGCGCCTCCGAATCGGTCAGGTTCTGCCGCACCTGCTCGGCGGTCAACACGAAGCCGGTCTGGTCGTTGGTGTCCTCGGCAGCGCCGAACACCACGCCGACGACCTCACCGGCCGAGTTGATCATCGGGCCTCCCGAGTTGCCCTGCCGGATCACGCCACGAACGGTGTACACCTGCCGCAGGATCTGACCGGTCCGGTAGATGTCGGGCCCCGACAGGTTGATCTTGTCGCGCACCCGCACCGCGTTGACCGCGAACGGGCCCGCCTCGGGATAGCCGAGCACGATCGCGTCGTCACCGGTCTGCGCTTCCCCGTCGGCGAACCTCAACGCCGGTGCCGTCAGACCGGGGACGTCGAGGACCGCGATGTCGTTGTCGCTGTCGAACAGGACCACCCGGGCCGGGAGCTGTTGCCCGTTCGGCGACGACACCGTCAGCCGCCGCGTACCGGCAACGACGTGCGCATTCGTCATGACCCGCTCTGGGGACACCACGAATCCGCTGCCTTCGAGCGCTTGCCGACAGCTCGGCGCCGTGCCTTCGATCTTGACCACGCTGGGCCGGACCTGCGCCACCGCCGGTAGCTGCAACACCGTCGGATCGGGCGGGCCCACCTCGGCGACCGGCGTACGTCCGAACGGTCCGATGACCTGCGGCAGACCGGAGTTGTCGAGCAGCGCGCTGAAGTCCTTGGGCAGGTCACGCAGCCACTGCGGCGCCAACACGTCCACGCCGGTGAGCACCTTGGACCCGCGCACCGCGGTGGACACCTGCGTCTCGGCGGAACTGCTCAGCGGAATCGCCAACAGCCATGCCGCGATCAGCACGGCGACAACTTGCAGCATCGACCCGATCACGCTGTCCACGCGGCGCACGCCACGTGACCGGATGCCGCTGCGCGCGGCCCGACCCAGGATCATCCCGGACACCTCGCCGATGATGATCAGCCCCACCAGCAACACCACCCCGACCAGCAGTCGGGTGGTGCGATCCTCGAAATTCGAGATGACATGCGGCGCGAGGAGGATGCCGGCGACGGCGCCGAGCACCACCCCGAGGAATGCCAGCGCCGAGGCGACCGCGCCCTGTCGGAAACCACTGGCCGCGGCGAGCAGCGCGATCACCACGACGATGAGATCGACCCACCCCGAGCCGGTCACCGGGTGCGATCCTCTGCCTGGTGACGCAGGTGGGCCGGCAACACCGCACCCGGACCGATGGTCTGCGGGCTGCCGGCGGCCGCGATGGCCTGGTCCAGCGGCCGGACGTCGGAGTGGTCCCAGGGCACATCCCAGCCGGCGACCTCGCTGATCGCGGCGATGAGCCCGCCGGTGAATCCCCACACCAGTAGGCCGTCGACCATGAATGCCGGGCCCTTGTAGGCACGTGCGCCCATCACGGTGCGCTGCACCTGGAACCGGCTCTCCGGCGCGAGCAACGACCGCAGGTTGACGCGCGCCACCCGCGCGGTCTCTCCCGTGTCGACCACGCGCACCTCGCCGGGCTCACGCCAGTGCGCCAGCACCGGGGTCACGTCGAAACTGGACACCGGCACGGGGAACGACGGCAGGTTGGCGAGCACGTCGACCCCCTCGGGGACGAGTCCGGTCTCCTCGGCTGCCTCGCGCATCGCGGTGCCCACCGGGAAGTCGTCGCCGGGATCGAGCCCGCCGCCGGGAAATGCGACCTGCCCGCTGTGTTGACGTAGGGTGGGTGCACGCTCGGTGAGCAGGATCTCGGCGTCGGGTGGGAGCCCGCCGGGATGGTCGACTGCCTCGTCCCACGCACCGCCGATGAGCACCAACACCGCGGCCGCCCGCTTGTCGCGGCCGAGCATCGACGCCCACCTGGTGCGATCGCCGCCGCGGTTGAGCACCGAGTCGGTAACCGCGGCGACGTTGTCGGTGAGGCGACGCATCCAGGGCGGAATCTGTTCGGTCGGAACCAACCGACCTGCGGCGGGACCGGGATCGTGTTCGGCGCTCACGTGCTCACCCCCAGGTATTGCTGCACGACGTCGGCGATCTCGTCCGGGGTGTCGAACACCTGGGGCAGCACCTTGGCCACGGTGCCGTCGGCGCGCACCAGGATCGTCGACGGGAACACCCGGGGTGCGCCGAGTGCCGCGGCGATCGCGGCGTCGGTGTCGAGGACCGACGGCAGGTGCACGCCGTTCTCGATCAGAAACCGCAGCGCCAGATAAGGATTCTGCGCACCTTCCTGTGCGTGCACCGCGAGCACTGTCACCGCATCGCCGGCGCGTTGGGCGTAGCTGTCGACGACCGGGAGTTCCCGACGACACGGCAGACACCAGACGGCCCACATGTTCACCACCATCGGCCGACCCGCGGTGCCGGTGCCGACGTCGTAGTCTGCGCCGTCGGCCAGACACGGCACCGAGACTCCGGCCAGCGCGGACCGGGCCGCCTGGGGCAGTCCGGTTTCCGGACACGGCGGCAACGCGGCGTCTTGTCTGGCCTGCGCCATCTGGGCGTCGTCGGCCTGCGCGTCGGTTGCCCGCGGCCCGGTCGCCGTCGGCGATGTCGCAGGGCCTCCGGAGTCCGAGTCGGCGCCGCGGGGCCAAATCGCGATGACCAGGGCGAGGATGACGACGGTGAACACGATGGTCCACCGCGCCGAGGAAGGAAAGCGGCTGGTGCGGCGGGGTGGCGGCGCGGCGGCGGAATCGTCGTCCTCGTCGGGTCCCGACTCCGCGCTCCTCGGAGTCTGGTTCACTGCGTCGCCAGCCCCGCCAGATCCAGCAGATGTTCGGTTTCGGGGCCCTTCACCAGTTTCGCAGCATCGGCCTTGGCCATCGGCCCGGTCCCGACCGCCGGACAATCCTTGGCCAGAATGCAGACGCCGCACGCCGGTTTGCGCGCATGACACACACGTCGACCGTGAAAGATCACCCGGTGCGAGAGGTCGGTCCACTCCTTGCGCTCGATCAGTTCACCGACGGCGCGTTCGATCTTGACCGGATCGGTCTCCTCGGTCCAACCCCACCGCTGCACCAATCGCGCGAAGTGGGTGTCGACGGTGATTCCGGGCACGCCGAAGGCGTTGCCGAGGACGACATTGGCGGTCTTACGGCCGAAACCGGGCAGGGTGACCAATTCCTTGAGGGTGTCGGGCACCTCGCCGTCGAACCGTTCCACCAGGGCCTGACCGAGTCCGATGATCGAGTTGGCCTTGTTCCGGTAGAAGCCGGTGGACCTGATCATCTCCTCGAGTTCGGTTCGGTCGGCCTCCGCATACGACCGGGCGGTGGGATACCGCTCGAACAGTGCCGGCGTGACCTGATTCACCCGGACGTCGGTGCACTGCGCGGACAGAATCGTCGCGACCGACAGTTCGAGTGGAGTGGTGAAGTCGAGTTCGCAGTAGACGTGGGGGAAGGCGATCTGGAGCGTGCGGTTCATCCGGCGTGCCCGCCGAACCAGCCCCAGATGGGTCTCGGTCTTCGACCGGCGTCCGGCACCGCCGCGGACGCGCGTCTGTCTCGCCGACGCCTCTGCGGAGTCGGTGGTCTTACGTGCGGTCACGCAATTCAGGTTAGCCACGTCGCGGCGAAGTAGCCCAAAGAGCTGCCTCCGACGGCCGTGAAATGCCGATCCTGACCGCGCTTCGCCTTGGTAACAACTCAGTGAAGCCGGTCCTTCTGGTTGGCGAGAGGCTCCCCGAGTTGTGTTTACTGTCCCCATGCAAGGACTCGCCGCGCTGCTTTTCCCGGCTGTGCTCATGCTCTTCGCACTCGCGATGGAGAAGGTTCAGGCCAGGATCGACCGCCTCGCGGTCACCCAGGACCACGTCGAAGAGTTCTTGGAATCGGCAGACGCCGCGCAGGTCGACACGCTGGCCAAAGAGGGTTTTCCCGCCGCATTGGACGAGTTCCGTGCCCGCCGCGCGCCCGATGCGGCCGACGCCGCCCGCGACAGCGCATTCTCGGCCTCACCGCAGCGGGCGAGCTGAGGCGATAGCGCCCGACACCCACCCCGACTCGCCGCTATGTACCGGCCAGTGACCCATTCAACACATATGCTTGGGGCGAGAGTAGCGTTGCACGAGGCAACACGGCGACCGACGGCATAGATCACCACTGGCGTGGGGTTGCCATGCGAGTGTGGTGAGGACGAGAAAGGTTCCTTAGGTGGAGGACGTACTGGCGCGGGCGGGCATATTCCAGGGTGTCGAGCCCTCCGCCGTCGCAGCGCTGACAAAGCAACTTCAACCGGTCGATTTCCCTCGCGGGCATGTGATCTTCCACGAGGGAGAACCCGGTGATCGGCTGTACATCATCCTGTCCGGCAAGGTGAAGGTCGGCCGTCGTTCGCCTGATGGTCGGGAGAACCTGCTGACCATCATGGGACCGTCGGACATGTTCGGCGAACTGTCCATCTTCGATCCGGGGCCGCGTACGTCGTCGGCCACCACCGTGACCGAGGTGCGTGCGGTATCGATGGACCGCGACGCCCTACGCGCCTGGATCAAGGACCGTCCCGAGATCGCCGAGCAGCTGCTCCGCGTGCTCGCCCGCCGTCTGCGCCGCACCAACAACAACCTCGCCGACCTCATCTTCACCGACGTGCCCGGCCGTGTCGCCAAACAGCTGCTGCAGCTCGCGCAGCGGTTCGGCACCCAGGAGGGTGGCGCGCTACGCGTCACGCACGACCTCACGCAGGAAGAGATCGCGCAGCTCGTCGGCGCCTCCCGCGAAACCGTCAACAAGGCACTCGCCGACTTCGCTCAGCGCGGTTGGCTGCGCCTGGAGGGCAAGAGCGTCCTGATCGCCGACTCCGAGCGCCTCGCACGCCGCGCGCGGTAGCCCACTGACCTGGCGGTTCGTCCCCCGGGTATTGTTTCCTGCCCCTGCGGCCGCCGGGGCAGGAAACGATACCCGGGGACGAACTGTGTCAGCGGTCCCGCAGGTACTCCAACTGGGCCTTGACCGACATCTTGGCGGCCGGCCAGAGCGACTTGTCGACGTCGGCGTAGACCTTGCGGACCACCTTCATCGGCTTCGCCTTGTCGGCCGACACACCCAGCTCGTCGAGCGCGGCCACGATCTGATCGATCCGTTCCTCCCGGTGTGCCTTGTAGAACCGCGCAATCGGCCCCACCTGTGGGTGGTCGGGTCCGTGCGCAGGCAACAGCACCGCGTCCTCACCCTCGACGATGATGCGGTTGAGCGAGTTCATGTAGTCGCGCAGGGTGCCGTCGGTGGGGTCGATGACGGTGGTGCCGCTGCCGAGAATGGTGTCACCCGACAGCAGGGCACGATCCCCGTCGCACTCGACGAGAAAACTGAGCGAGTCCCCGGTGTGGCCCGGAGTGTGCAGCACGGTGATCCGCAGACCCGCCACGTCGATGACCTCCCGGTCGGCAAGCGGCGCGGCACCGTGTGTGAACTTGGCCGACCGCGCGCGCACCGGGACGTCGACCCGTTTGCGCAGTCGCCGGATGGCGCCGGTGTGGTCGAAGTGACGGTGGGTGATGAGCACCAGCGCAATCCCCTGCTGCTCCGCGATGCGTTTGACGTGCCCCTTCTTGTTGGGTGGGCCCGGATCGACGATGACGCACTCCGGGTGGCCGGGAGCACGCAGGATCCAGGTGTTGGTTCCGTCGAGCTCCATCGTGCCCGGGTTGTTGCAGAGCAGCACCGACGCGAACGGCGTCACCTCGCGTACGACGCCATAGGCGGGATGCTGTGCCGTGTCGCCGTTTCCGCTGTCAGTCATGTCTTCCGACACTACCCACCACCGGGGTGCCGCCGCGGTCGAGGTCAGCCGCGAGGGCGGTAACCCCGAGCAGCGCTCACGCCGAGCGGTCGATGTCGTCGGCGACCTCGTCGTCGACGATGACCTTGGGCGCGAACTCGCTCTGCAGACTCTTCAGCAGCGCCGCCCCCTGTGTCACCACCCCGGTCATCACCTCGTTGACCCCGTCGGCGCCGTTGAACACCGTGAGGTTCGACGATCCGAGTCCCTTCGCGATCTCACCCACGAGGGCCGGGAGTTGTTCGATGATCTGCTGATCGAGCGCGATCCGATTGTGCTTGGCGGCCGCCGCGGACTGGATCTCCACGGCACGCGCATCGGCTTCGGCGATGATGTGGGTGCGCCGCGCCTCGGCCTCGGCCGGTTTCACGACCTCGGAGATCAGCTGCTGTTCACGCAGTTCCGCCTCGGCCTGGGCCAGGACCGACTGCTCCCGGATGATCTCCTGGTTGACCCGCGCCTGTGCGAGCGGACCGGCCTGGGCGGCCTCGGCGTCGGCCTTGTCGGTCTCGGCCTTGATCTGCGCGCGCTTGATCGAGGTCTCCCGCTCGTAGTCGGCCTGGTTTCGCAACGACTCCTGCTGCGCCTTCGCCGATTCCTGGTCGGCGCGAGCGCGTTCCACGGCGGCTTCGCGCTGCACCTTCGCGATGTTGGGTGCGGCCAGTGCGTTGATGTAGCCGGAGTCCATGTCGTCGATGGATTGGATCTGGAACGAGTCGACGACCAGCCCGATCGAGCCCATCTCCCGCTTGGACGCCTCGAGCACCTGGCGCGCGAGGGTGTCGCGTTCGCGGATGATCTGCTCGACGGTCATCGAGCCGACGATAGAGCGCAGATGGCCGGAGAAGATCTGCCCCGTGAGCTGATTCATCTCGTTCTCCTGCTCGGAGATGAATCGCTGACCGGCGTTGACAATGGAGGCGACGTCGCCGCCGACCTTGTGCGCGATCACCGCACGCACGTCGAGTTGGATGCCCTGGGTGGTCACGCACACCTCGCGGATCTGCGCCTCGTGCATGGCCATCGACAGGAACCGCACCTTGCGGAAGAACGGCAACACCCATCGGCCGTGACCGACGACGACGTCGAACGGACCACCGCCGACATCGGACTTCTTGCCCGAGATGAGCATCGCCTCGTCGGGTTCGGGGACGTAGTAGCCGAGCATGGAGCCTCCTGGGTGCATCGTGAATCGCCGCCGGGACACGGCGTCTCGTCGCGGTGGGCACGCGGTCACCACTTAGACGCCGTGATCCTACGGGGCCGTTCCCGGCATCGTCCGTTCGAATGACACGGTCAGGACGGCATCGACAGCCAGCGCTCCACCATCACCACCCGGCCCGGCCGCTCCCCGACGACGAGCACCGTCTCGTCCACCCCGATCGCCTCGGCGGCCAGGGCGAGGAACCGTTCGGTGCCACCGGCCATGCGCAACTCCACCTCGCCCATGGCCTGCCCGCCGCCGATGGCGAGCACCACCACACCCGTCGTCCCGATCATCTCCACCCCGCTCGGCGTCTGTGCGGACAACGGTAGCGGTGCGTGGGGTCAACGGGGGCGATCGGTCAGCACATAGATCGCGGCGATCACGCTGATCGCACCGGCGCCGAGCACCAGCACCGGATACCCGAACAGCCCCACGACGACACCCGCCAACGCGCCGGCCACCGCCCCCGCAAGACTCATCGCGGTGTCCGAGATCCCCTGCACCCGCGGACGTTGCGGCACCGGAATGCTCTCGGTGAGCAGCGTGGAGCCGGCCACGGTGGTGGCCGACCAGCCGAGCCCGAGCAGGACCAGCGCGACGACGAGACCACGCTGGCTGTGTTGCGCCGCGAAGCCGGTGACGCACGCTGCCAGCAACAGCGCCTGGCCGATCACCACCGTCGGTACCCGGCCGACCCGATCGGTGAGAACGCCCATCACCGGGGCCAGTGCGTACATGCCGGCGACGTGCGCGCTGATGGACAGCCCGACGAGGGTGATACTCGCACCGCCGTGGGTCATGTGCACGGGGGTCAGCGCCATCACCGCCACCATCACCGCATGGGCCGAAACCACCGAGACCACCGCATTGCGGGCCTCGGCAATCTGCCGGATCGTCTGCCACCCCTGCGCTAACGTCGGCTTCGCGACGGCCGTCGAGTCCGACGACGTGGCAGCCGTCGAGAGCAACAGCGGGTCGGGCCGCAGACCGGACCACAGCACCAGCGCGGCCGCGGCGGCACCGGCCGCACCGATCACGAACGGTCCGGCGAGTTCGTCGACACCCAGTACGCCGGCGATCTCGGCCCCCATGGGAAGTAACGCCGGGCCCGCGACGGCGCCGACCATCGTCATCCACACGACCAGCGAGAGATCGCGTCCGCGCGTGCGCGGTTCGGCAAGATCGGTTGCGGCAAAACGGGATTGCAGGCTGACCGCGGTACCGCTGCCCACTCCGGCCATGCCGAGCAACAGCAACGGGAACCAGCCGACGTCGACCGCGATCGCAACCACTGCGGCCCCGACCGCCGCGATGACGAATCCGGTTGCCAGCGCCGGTCGACGGCCGGCGCGCTGGGCCAGCGCCGCGAGCGGCAGACCCGCGGCCGCCGCGCCAAGGGTGAGCACCGTGGTGGCGAGGCCGGCCACCGATTCCGAGCCGGAGAGCCGTTCGGCCAGGATCGCGCCGAGCGCCAGCGACGCACCCATCGCCAGGCCGCCGAGAACCTGCGCGCCGCACAGCAAGGCGATGGTCCGGTGTTGTACCCGCACGAGCGTGGCGCGGGGCGGTAGCACCGGCGGTGGGGGGACGGCCGTCGGGTCAGAAGAGGTGTGCTCGGTCACCCATCCAGCGTGGACCGCCCGGTCGCGCAGCACCAGCGGCATGAATGCCGGTATACCTTTGATTCATGCCAACCGACGCCCACCGGGTGGTGGTCCTGGTCACCGATGGTCTGGTCATGATGGACATGGCCGCCCCGGTCCAGATCTTCGGGCACATCGGCGCGCCGCGCTACACGCTCATCACCTGCGCCGAGACACCCGGATTGGTACCGACCTGCGCCGGGGTGTCGGTGCATGTCGAACACGGACTCGAGGCGCTCGCCGAGGCGGACACCGTGGTGATCCCCGGCTATCACGACGCCGCGCGGCGCACGCCGTCGCCGCCGGTCCTCGAGGCGCTGCGGGCGGCGCATCGTCGGCAGACCCGACTGCTCTCGATCTGTGTCGGCGCTTTCACCCTGGCCGAGACCGGCCTGCTCGACGGACGGCGCGCCACCACCCACTGGCTGGATGCGGATGCGTTGGCCACCCGGTATCCGCGGGTCATGGTGGACCCGGCGGTGCTGTACGTGGACGACGGCGACATCCTCACCAGCGCCGGCCTCGCCGCCGGCATCGATCTGTGCCTGCATCTGGTGGAGCGCGATCATGGCGCCGACGTCGCGCGGGACTACGCGCGACGGACCGTGGTGGCGTTCCATCGCCCCGGCGGGCAGGCACAGTTCATGCCGCCGGGGGCCAGCCTGCACGACGAGGCCGTCGACGAGATCGCGGCCGGCCGCCGACGACACGACGACACCCACGCGGACACGCCGGGCCGCACCGGATTGGCGGCGACCACATCCTGGGCGATCCGCCACCTCGATCGGCCGTTGACCACGCGCGACCTCGCCGACCACGCGTCGATGTCGTTGCGCACCTTCAACCGCCGGTTCACCGACGCCCACGGGATGGGACCGGGCGCCTGGCTGACCGGACAGCGTGTGCGCGCGGCGGCGGCACTTCTCGAGCGCACCGACGATCCCGTCGAACAGATCGCGGCGCGGGTGGGCCTCGGCCCAGAGGCCCTGCGCACACACTTCCGACGGCGGATGGCGTTGTCGCCGAGCGCCTATCGCAACAACTTCCGGCCCCTGTCGCACTGAGCGGGCAGCGCGCTCGCGGGCGGGCCGTCAACCGACGACGAGGTCGTATCCGAGTTTCGCGACCATCACCACGACCACCGCCAGCAACACCCATCGCACGAAGGCGCTGCCCCGACCGATCGCCATCCGGGCGCCCAGCTGGGCACCGGCGATGTTGGCGACGGCCAGCCCCAACCCCAGTAGCCACAGCACGTTGCCCTGCCACGCAAACACCGCCAGCGCGCCCAGATTGGTGCCGGTGTTGATCACCTTGGCCATCGCCGAACTCTCCAGGAACCCGGTGCCGACCAGCGCGGTGAGAGCAATGATCAGGAAGGTGCCGGTGCCCGGCCCCATCACCCCGTCGTAGAAGGCGATGACCACTCCGCACAGCACGAACCCGAGCACCACCGACCAACGGGGACGATTCACCGCGAGTCCGGAGCCGAACCCTGGATTGAGCGCGACGAACAACCCCACCGCGACCAGCAGACACAGCACCACCGGCGTGAACACCTCGGCGGGCAGTCTGCTCGCGGTGTAGGCGCCCAGGCCGGAACACCCGACTGCCGCGATGAACACCGGGACGAGTCGGCCGACCTGGACCGGCAGCCGCCGGGCGTAGGCGAGGGCTGCCGAGGCGGTGCCGAACACCGCGGCGAGTTTGTTGGTGCCCAGGGCGGTGGCCGGCACCAGTCCGGGCTGCACGATGAGCAGGGCCGGGATCAGTACCAGTCCCCCACCGCCGACGACCGCGTCGACCCATCCCGCCGCGGCGGCCGCGGCGATGAGCAGCGCGACGTCCACTAGCCGCGACTCCCGGCCGGGTGCGTCCGGGAGGTCGGACGGGTCAGGAGACCTCGACGATCATCTCGACCTCGACCGAGGAGCCCAACGGCAACTCGGCCACACCGACCGCCGAGCGGGCGTGCACACCGGCATCGCCGAAGATCTCGCCGAGCAGGTCCGACGCGCCGTTGATGACGGCGGGTTGGCCGGTGAAACCGGGGGCCGAGGCGACGAAGCCGACGACCTTGACGATCCGCACGACGGCGTCGATGCCGACGAGTCCGTCGACCGCGGCGAGCGCGTTGAGCGCGCACTGCCGAGCCGCCCGGTTGGCCTGGTCGGGGTCGACGACCCCCTCGGCACCCTCGTGCACCTTGCCGGCGACGTCGAGCTTGCCGTCGATGATCGGGAGCTGACCCGCGGTGTAGACGAGATTTCCGGTACGCACGGCGGGCACATAGCTACCCGCCGGCGTGACCACCTGGGGCAGCGTGATGCCCAGTTCGGCCAGCCGCTGCGACCACGTCGTTGTCATCGGTCAGCCCTTCGGACGCTTCAGGTAGGCGACGTGCTGCTCACCGGTCGGCCCGGGCAAGACTGTCACCAGTTCCCAGCCGTCGGCTCCCCACTGATCGAGGATCTGCTTCGTCGCGTGCGTCAGCAGGGGCACCGTTGCGTATTCCCAAGCGGTCGATTCACTCATGGACTAGAGCCTAATGGGTACGTCGTTGTCGATATGGTGATGCGGTGGTGAACGAGACACCGCCCGACGAAGCCGGGCACACCAACGAATGGCCCCAGTCCGCCGGACGGGCGCGACTGCATTTCGTGTCGGGCAAGGGGGGCACCGGCAAGACCACGGTCGCGGCGGCGCTGGCGCTTGCGCTGGCCGCCGACGGCAAGAAGGTGTTGTTGGTGGAATGCGAGGGCCGCCAGGGCATCGCTCAGCTCTTCGACATCCCGCCGCTGCCGCCTACCGACACCAAGATCGCGACGGCCTCCGGCGGCGGCGAGGTCTCGGCGTTGGCCATCGACATCGAACACGCGCTGCTCGAGTACCTCGACATGTTCTATAACCTCGGTTTCGCCGGGCGCGCGATGAAACGGATCGGTGCGATCGACTTCGTCACCACCATCGCGCCGGGCCTGCGTGATGTGTTGATCACCGGCAAGATCAAAGAGCGCATCATCCACACCGACAAGCAGGGGCGTCGGGTGTATGACGCGGTGGTGGTCGATGCGCCGCCGACCGGCCGGATCGGCAACTTCCTCGACGTCACCCAGGCGATGGCCGACCTTGCCAAGACCGGACCGATCCGCAATCAGAGCGACGGTGTGGTGAAACTGCTGCACTCCGAGGACACGGTGATCCACCTCGTCACGCTCCTCGAGGCGATGCCCATGCAGGAGACGATCGAGGCCGTCGACGAACTCCACGCGAAGAATCTCACCGTGGGCACCCTCATCATCAACCGCGTCAGTCCCACCCACCTGCCGCCGGGGTCGATCGACGAAATCGCCGAAGGCACCATCGATGCACCCCGCGTGCTCGAACACCTGCAGGCGGCCGGTCTGCATCTCGCCGACGGCGATCTGTCCGGATTGCTGACCGAGACCATCGAGCACGCCTCCCGCCTGCAAGCCCAGCAGGTCGCCAAAGCCCAACTCGACGAGGTGGAGCTGCCGACTCTGGAGTTGCCGGCACTCGGCGATGGCATCGATCTGGGGTCGATCTACGAGCTCGCCAATCTCTTGCAGAAGGCAGGTGCCTGACTAATGCCGCTCGATCTGAAGATGGCCTCGGTGCTCACCGACCCTGCGACGCGGGTGGTGATCTGCTGCGGCGCCGGCGGCGTGGGCAAGACGACCACCGCTGCGGCGATGGCGATGTATGCGGCCGAACACGGTCGCAAGGTGGCGGTGCTGACCATCGACCCGGCACGCCGCCTCGCCCAGTCGCTGGGGATGTCCGAGCTCACCAATGATCCGCAGCCGGTGAACGTCGGCCTCGGCGAGGGTGCCGGCTCACTGGACGCGATGATGCTGGACATGCGGCGCACCTTCGACGAGATGGTGCTCGAATACTCCTCACCCGATCGCGCCTCGGCGATCATGGAGAACTCCTTTTATCAGACGATGGCGTCGTCGTTCTCCGGCACGCAGGAGTACATGGCGATGGAGAAGCTCGGCAAGCTGATCGAGCTGGAGCGATGGGACCTGATCGTCGTCGACACCCCGCCATCGCGCAATGCCCTGGACTTCCTCGACGCCCCGCAGCGCCTCGGGTCATTTCTCTCCGGGCGGCTGATGAAGATGCTGGTCGGCGGCGGACGCGGGGTTGGACGCATGGTCACCGGCGCGATGAGCCTGGCGATGCGCGGTGTCTCCACCATCATCGGCGGCGACATGTTGCGCGACGTCGCGACCTTCGTGCAGTCACTGGACTCGATGTTCGGCGGCTTCCAGGACCGGGCCACCAAGACCTACGAACTGCTCAAACAACCGGGCACCCAGTTCGCCGTGGTGGCCGCGGCCGAACCCGACGCGCTGCGCGAGGCCGCCTTCTTCGTCGACCGACTCTCCGAGGAAAGGATGCCGCTGGCCGGGCTCATCCTCAACCGCACCCACCCGAATCTGACGTCCATCTCCGAGGCGTCGGCGCAGGCCGCGCTGGAGACCGTGGACGACGAGCTCACCCGCGGGGTGCTCGAGATCCACGCCGAACGCGCCTCCACCGGCAAGCGGGAGTTGCACCTGCTGCAGCGCTTCACCGCCGCACACCCGACGGTGCCGATCGTCGGGGTTCCGTCACTGCCCTTCGAAGTCGCCGACGTGGTCGCGCTGCGGGCGGTCGCCGAGCAGATCACCAGTCGTGGCTGAGTAAACGACGATGGCCGACCCATTCGGGTCGGCCATGCCTGCTGATCGTCCGCGACTCACACCGCGTCGGCGCGGTGCCTCCGTCGCTGAGCCTCGAAGAACTGCGCCCACGAGGTGACCTCCGGGTGCTGCCGGAGCAACGCCCGCCGCTGACGCTCGGTCATGCCGCCCCACACACCGAACTCCACCCGGTTGTCGAGAGCGTCCGCGCCGCACTCGAGCTGGACCGGGCAATGCCGGCAGATCGTGGCGGCCTTACGCTGGGCCGCGCCGCGGACGAACAGGTCATCGGGGTTCCCTCCCCGGCATCGCGCTTGTGACACCCACATCAATCGAGCGTCATCTCCGGTGGAAACTGCCGCTATCGCCATCCGCCGACCCCTGTCTGTCGTTGCGTCTCGTCGGACCCTTTCGGCGCTGCTGCGCCGCCCGACGGTCCTGACCCGAATGCCCTCACCCGGTCCACCCGATCCACTCGTCGTTAACCGAAACGCTGGTTGCGGTTCACAACTTCGGGGTGACTGTTAAGTGAGTCACATTCTGCACTCAATTTAAGGATCTGTGCATCACGACGCAAGCCCTGGGGCAAAGAAAATGGCACCATCGTGCAAACCGGGACGATCTGCGCAGGTCACAAGCAATGTGTGCGATGAGGCTCGGTCGTGACCGGCTCGCGACCTTTTGGTGGCGCGCGCTCAGCCGGCTTCGCGCACATCGCACGTATCCTGTGCGTGTGCCGAAGTCGAAGAAGCTGTGGTCACTGGCCGGCGCCTGCCTGTTGGCCGGTGTCCTGGTGGCCGGATTGTTGTATCCCGTGGCCAGCGGACTGGGCGTCATGTCCAACCGTGCGGCCGCCGCCGTCGAGAATGTGTCCTCCGAGTTGCTCAACGGCACCCTGCCGGAGGTCACCACGATGACCGATTCGGCTGGCAACCCCATCGCCCTGCTGTACGACCAGTACCGCTATCAGGTCGGGTACAACGACATCTCGCCGGACATGATCCGCGCGATCATCTCGATCGAGGACCGACGATTCCTCGAACACGACGGCGTCGACTGGAAGGGCACGATCCGGGCGGCGCTGAAGAACTCGTCGTCGGGCGAGGTGCAGCAAGGCGCCTCCACACTGGACCAGCAGTACATCAAGAACTATCAGCTGCTGGTCCTCGCGCGCACCGAAGCCGACCGCCAGGCCGCCATCGAGACCACCCCGGCCCGCAAACTGCGTGAGGTCCGGATGGCGTTGACGATGGAGCAGTCGCTCATCGATCAGGCCAAACGCGACAAAGGGCTCGACGATGCCGCCGCCAAGCAGGAGGCCAAGAAGCAGATCGTCACGCGGTATCTGAACGTGGTGCCCTTCGGCAACAACTCCTACGGCATCGAGGCCGCGGCACAGACCTACTTCGGCAAGCACGCCAAGGACCTCGACGTCCCGCAGTCGGCACTGCTGGCGGGCATGGTGCAGTCGAGTTCGGCGCTCGATCCCTACACCAACCCGGAGGCGGCGACCAATCGCCGCAACACCGTCATCGACACGATGATCGAGAACTTCCCCAATCGCCGGGACGAACTCGTGGCGGCCAAGGCGGCTCCCCTCGGGGTACTACCCAGCCCGCGCACCCCCATGCAGGGCTGCATCGCGGCCGACGCCAACGGGTTCTTCTGCGACTACGCGCTGCAGTTCCTCGCCGAAAACGGCATGTCTCGCGACTCGGTGATGCGCGGCGGTTACATCATCCGCACCACCCTGGACCCGCAGGTGCAGCGGTCCACCGTGCGTGCGGTGCGGGCGCAGGCCTCCCCTGACGCCGAAGGTGTCGCCGACGTGATGAGCGCGATCCGGCCGGGCAAGGAGACCCACGACATCCTCGCGATGGCGTCGAGTCGCGACTACGGTCTCAATCTCAAGCGAGGCCAGACCGTGCAGCCGCAGCCGTTCTCGATGGTCGGCGACGGCGCCGGTTCGGTGTTCAAGATCTTCACCACCGCCGCCGCCATGGAGAAAGGCCTCGGCGTCGCGTCGAACATCCCGGTGCCGGGCTTCGTCGCGGTGGAGGGCATGGGTAACAGTGACACCCCCGGTTGCCCGGAGGAGTCGTATTGCGTCCGCAACGACGGCCGCTATCCCGCCTCGTTGTCGGTGACCCAGGCGCTGGCGCAATCGCCGAACACGGCGTTTGTGAAGTTGCTGCAGGAAGTCGGAGTGAAGCCGGCAGTCGACATGGCGGTGCGTCTGGGCCTGCGCTCGTACACGGTCCCGGGCTCGTCGGGCTACGGCGACAAGAGCATGGCGCAGTACGTCAAGGACGGGAACTTCGGTTCGTTCACGCTCGGCCCGCTGCCGATCAACGGGCTGGAACTGTCCAACGTCGCGGCCACCCTCGCCTCCGGCGGCACCTGGTGCCCGCCGAACCCGATCGCATCGATCAGCCGGATCAAGCGCGACGCATACGGCAATCCGGTGATGACCCCGGAGGGGGAGCCAGCGCTCACCGCGATCCCGTTCACCGCTCCTTCCTGCGAACAAGTAGTCGAAGAAGGACTGGCGAACACGCTGGCCAATGCGATGAGCCACGACGATCGCGCCGGTGGTACCGCAGCCGCGGCGGCCGGTTCGCAGGGCTGGACGTTGCCGATGTCGGGCAAGACCGGCACCACCGAGGCCCATCGCTCCTCGGCGTTCATCGGCTTCACCAACAACATCGCCGGCTCGGCCTACGTCTACAACGACGGCCCGAACCCGACCGGTATCTGCAGCAGCCCGTTGCGCCAGTGCTACGACGGCAACCTGTACGGCGGCATGGAGCCCGCCCGCACCTGGTATCAGGCCATCAAGCCGGTGGCCACCAAGTTCGGGCCGGTGAAACTGCCACCGACCGATCCTCGGTACATGCGCGGCAGCGATCGCGGCCGCATCCCGAAGGTCAGCGGACTCACCGCCAGTGCGGCGACCTCCCGGCTGCAGGCCGCCGGCTTCAAGGTCAACCAGCTCGATGTGGACAGCAACCGCCCGCAGGGCACGGTGGTGTTCACCGCGCCGTCGGACTCGGCGATGCCCGGCAGTGTGGTGACCATCTATGTGAGCAACGGGCGACGCGACGACGACGGCCAGGGACCGACGGAGACGACGGTGGAGGTACCCGGCGTGGGCCCGGTGGTGATCCAACTCCCGGGCTGACCGGCGGGTAGGGACAAAACCCGGCGGCGGGCCACACCCGGATCTGCGTATCCTGGGTGAATGGCTCACCTCGACAACGCCCTCACCCGCCGCGTCGCGGCTGCCCCGACACTCGGGGGTCTGGCCGGTCTGGCGGCTGCGGGTCTCTTCTATTCGACGGTGATCGAGCGCAACGCATTCACGTTGCGGCACAACACGCTCGCCGTACTGGAGCCGGGCGCCGCGCCGCTGCGCGTCCTGCACATCAGCGACCTGCACATGATGCCCAACCAGCGCCTCAAGCAGGCGTGGGTGTCCGAGCTGGAGGCGCTGGAGCCGGACCTGGTGATCAACACCGGCGACAACCTCGCCCATCCGCAGGCGGTGCCGTCGGTGATCCAGTCGCTCGGTGGCCTGCTGTCGCGGCCCGGGCTGTTCGTGTTCGGCTCCAACGACTACTTCGGTCCGAAGCCCAAGAACCCGTTCCAATACTTCAAGACCGACCACACCCGGTCGTTCGGCCAGCCGCTGCCCTGGCAGGATCTGCGTGCGGCGTTCACCGAGCGCGGCTGGCTCGACGCCACGCACACGGTCCGCGAACTCGAGGTCGGCGGGGTGCGCGTGGTGGCGGCCGGCGTCGACGACCCGCACATCGAACGCGACCGCTACGAGACCGTCGCCGGCCGTCCCAACCCGCTGGCGCATCTGCGGCTGGGGTTGACCCACTCTCCCGAACCGCGCGTATTGGACCGGTTCGCCGCCGACGGTTACGACCTGGTCATGGCCGGTCACACGCACGGCGGTCAGCTGTGCCTGCCGTTCGTCGGGGCCCTGGTCACCAATTGCGAGCTGGATCGCTCCCGCGTCAAGGGTGTCTCCAACTGGGGTACATCGATGAAACTGCACGTCAGTGCTGGTCTCGGAACGTCGCCATATGCACCTGCGCGGTTCTGCTGCCGGCCAGAGGCGAGCCTGTTGACGCTCACCCCGGTCTCGCACGGCGACGCCGCGTTCGCCGAGGATCATTCGCTGCCGCAGCTGGCCTCCGAACCCACGTGACCCGGTCCCCGGTGGACGGCGTCCGGGTCCTGGCCTTCGACACCTTCGGCACCGTCACCGATTGGTTCACCGGCATCTCCGGCGCGGTCCGGGCGACGATCCCCGGCCTCGACGCGGGTGCATTCGCGCGGGAGTGGCGCCGTCGCTACGGCCCCATCCTGGCTCGGGTGGAATCCGGCGAAATCGGCTGGCGACGGCTCGACGACCTGCAAACCGAGACGCTGCACGAGGTGGCCGACCAGTTCGGCGTCGCCCTCACCGAAGCCGCGTCGACATCGCTGGTGCGCGCCTGGCGCACCATCCCCGGTTGGCCCGATGCGGCGCCGGGGATCCGCCGGCTCAAGGGACGCTTCGTCGTCTGCGCCCTGAGCAATGGCACCGTCGCGCTGCTGACCGACATGGCCAGACACAACGGATTCGACTGGGACTTCGTGGGCGGTTCGGATCTGTGGGGTCACTACAAGCCGGCACGGGAAACCTACTGCGGCCTTGCCGCATTGTTCGAAGTGGAGCCGGCCGAGGTGATGATGGTCGCCACGCACCAAGGTGATCTGGATGCGGCCCGATCTTTCGGCCTGCGCACCGCCTTCGTCGAACGGCCACTGGAGTGGGGCGGCGAGGAGAAGGACGACACCGGTTCCGCCGACAACGACGTACACGCCACTGATTTGTGCGACCTGGCCGACCAACTCGGTTGCTGAGTCAGCTCATCGTCAGCTCGACGTAGGGCACCTCATCGATGGTCTTACCGATCGATTCCTCGATGACGCCGGACAATTCGGCGTACGCCTTCGGGTGATCACGCCGATAACGGGCGACGATCTCGGCCCTTTCGGCAGCATCGACCACCCGCGCCACGGCCCGAACGCGGTGGCGCCGACCGATGGAGACGCGACAGTTCGGTTCTGCCTGCAGGTTCTTGAACCACTGCGACGTGGTACCGAAACCCGACGCGACGACCACTCGATCCGAATCGGGCCGCTCCACCGCCTCGAGCACCACATAGCGCGACTCGCCTGAGCTGCGGCCGATGTGTTCCAGCAACAACATCCGACCGCCGAACACGAAGCCCAGCCGTGCCCGGAACAGCACGATCGGTGCGCGCACCAGCCACCGTGTCCGTAACAGTCGAGCCGCAAGACTCATGAAGACCCCAATCTCGTTCGCAGAACGAAAGACTCGCCCCGCCGTCTACCACCCTCTCACGCAATCACCCACAACGGATGATGCGGACCATGCGGCATCGCGGCCACGATGCACAGTGGGGTCACCTGACATCACTCCCGACCCATCGAGAGAAAGCGAACCGTCATGACCACTCAACACTCCGACCACCGGGTCCAGCAGGGTTTCGCCGCAGTCGGCACCATCGGCGCAGCCATCCTGCTGCTCGTCGGTGGCATCCTCGAACTCTTGCAGGGCATCTCGGCTGTCGCCGAGGACGAACTGTTCGTCGTCGGCCCGCAGTACATCTACGAGTTGGACCTCACCGCGTGGGGTTGGATCCACATCGTGGTCGCCATCCTCGCCATCGCCATCGCGATCGGCTTGTTCACCGGCGCCGCCTGGGCACGGGTCGGCGCGATCTGTATCGCGTCACTGTCGATCATCATCAACTTCCTGTGGCTGCCGTATTACCCGTGGTGGTCGATCCTGGTGATCGCGATCGACCTGGTCATCATCTGGGCCGTGGCCACCTGGCGGACCGTCTGACTCAATCCGGCTACCGAGTTCCGCGCAGACCTCGCAACGTCTGCGCGGGACTCGCGCCGTATCTGCGGCGGTAGGCAGCGGCGAAACGGCTCGGGCTGCTGAACCCCCAGCGCGCGGCGGCGTCGGCGACGGTGCCCTCGGCGCGCTCCAGGTCGGCGTGTGCGCGATCGAGCCGAATGTCGGTGAGCGCCCTCGTCGGCGAGCTCTCCACGAATTGTGCGAACGCCTCCTGCAACCGACGCACGCTGGTTCCGCCGATCGCCGCCATCTCCGCCAACGTCCAGGGCCGTCCCGGGTCGTCGTGCAACGCGTCGAGCACCCGTTTCACCATGCCCGGTCGCATCTGGTGGTCGGGGTCGGCGGAGTCCGGGGTCACCGCCAGCAGGAAAGCAGTGGTCACCGCGCTGGCCAGTTGAGGGCCGACCAGCGGGTTGGCCAAGAGGTCGACCGGCTCGCGGGCCTGCGCCGACAACGCGGTCACCAGCGACAGCCACGAGGCGCCGGCGTCGGTGGAGACGTCGATCTGGGGCGGCAGCGACAGGCGCCGACGGATCGGTGCCACGCGAATCCGATCGGCCTCGCGTTCGAGGTGCTCGGCGTCGAACTTCACGCCGAGCACCTGACAGTCCGCGGTCCACCGAGTGATCAACGACGGCTGGTCCGCGGTGAAGATGGTGCCCTGACCTGGCGCGGAGACCAATTCGTCGTGGTGCCCCCGCGAGTGCAGCCGCCCCGAAATGGGCACATTGACCTCGTAGGCACCGGGATAGTCGCATTCGATCGAGACCGCGGCACCCCAGGTGAGTCGACCGATGGTGACGCCCCCGAGTTCGACCGTGCGCAAGGTCAGGTCGACCTCGTCGCGTTCGTCCAACGCACGGAGTTCGTGCGGGAAATAAACATCGGCGACCGCCCGGTGCGCTGTATCCCAATCCCGGGTTCCCACGGGCTGCTCGGATGTGGACATGGTCTTTGTGTTCTACCGCATGGAACCCCCGATATGCGATGCACATCACAACTTGATCGCGTGATCCGTCTCGGGGCCGCGTGAACGGTATGGATCAATCGCCACACCTGCGCATAGCGTCTGTCGACACCTGGCCCCCGGGCCGACCTTCGACGAGGAGAAGCTGATGACCGCAACCGTGTCCTGGCTCGACGAGATCACCATGACCGAACTGGAGCGCAATCCCTACCCCGTCTACGAACGGCTGCGCAGCGAGGCGCCGCTGGCCTACGTCCCGGTTCTGGGTTCCTACGTGGCGAGCACCGCAGAGATCTGCCGGGAGATCGCCACCAGAGGCGACTTCGAGGCGATCATCACCAAGGCCGGCGGGCGCACCTTCGGCCACCCGGCGGTGATCGGGGTCAACGGCGAAATCCACAAGGATCTCCGCTCGATGGTCGACCCGGCGCTGCAGCCGCAGGAGGTGGACCGATGGATCGACGACCTGGTGCGACCGATCGCACGCCGCTATCTCGAGACGTTCGAGGACGAGGGCAGCGCCGAACTCGTCGCGCAGTACTGCGAGCCGGTGTCGGTGCGGGCACTCGGCGATCTGCTCGGTCTGCAGTCGGTGAGTTCGGACAAGCTGCGCGAGTGGTTCCACAAGCTGTCGCGGTCATTCACCAACGCCGGCGTCGACGAGAACGGGGAGTTCACCAACCCGGACGGTTTCCGCGAGGGTGACGAGGCGAAAGCGGAGATCCGGGCCATCGTCGACCCGCTGATCGACAACTGGATCGAGAACCCCGACGACAGCGCCATCAGCCATTGGCTGCACGACGGTATGCCCGAGGGGCAGACCCGCGAGCGTGACTACATCTACCCCACCCTGTTCGTCTATCTGCTCGGCGCGATGCAGGAACCCGGCCACGCGATGGCGTCGACCCTGGTCGGCCTGTTCACCCGGCCCGATCAGATGGAACAGGTGGTCGACGAACCGGGACTGATCCCGCGGGCGATCTCCGAGGGAATGCGGTGGACGTCGCCGATCTGGTCGGCGACCGCCCGGATCAGCACCGCCGACGTCGAGGTCGCGGGCGTCGCGCTGCCGGCCGGCTCGGTGGTACTGATGTCCTACGGTTCGGCCAATCACGACCATTCGGTGTACGAGGCACCATCGGACTACGACCTGTCCCGACCACCGCTACCCCACCTGGCGTTCGGCGCCGGCAATCATGCCTGCGCCGGTATCTATTTCGCCAATCACGTGTGCCGGATCGGCCTGGAGGAACTGTTCGACTCGATCCCGAATCTCGAACGCGACACCGCCGGCGACGTGGAGTTCTGGGGATGGGGATTTCGTGGTCCGACGTCGTTGCACACGACGTGGGAGGTGTGACGATGTCGTCACACACCGTCGAGGTGACCGGCCCGGATCCGCGGAGCGTGGCATGCGCTCCCGGACAGCGCCTGCTGGACGCGTTCCTGCGCAGCGGCGTCTACCTGCCGAACTCGTGCAACCAGGGCACGTGCGGAACCTGCAAGGTGAAAGTGTTGTCCGGCAACGTCGAGCAGCCGGCCGTGTCGGAAACGGTGCTCGGCGCCGACGAGCAGGCCGATGGATTCGTCCTCGCCTGCCAATCGTCGCCGACATCGGATGCACGGATCGAGGTTCCGCGCGGTGCCGGGTCCGGGCCCGGCCATCCACTGCGCGACCTGAGCGGCGTCGTGCACGAGGTGCGCGAGATCGCCGACGACACGCTCGAACTCACCGTGGGCATCGATGAGCCACTGGACTTCTCGGCGGGTCAGTACATCGAGGTGACCGTGCCCGGCATCGGTCATATCCGTCAGTACTCGATGGCCAATCCCCCCAGCAGCGCCGACCGTCTGGAGTTCCATGTCCGCCGGGTACCCGACGGTGTGGCCACCGATCGGTGGATCTTCGACTCGCTCGATCAGGGCCACCGGATCGAGATGCGCGGCCCGTGGGGCGATTTCGTGCACGACACCGAGGCGGATGCGCCGATGATCCTGCTGGCCGGTGGCACCGGGTTGGCACCGCTCAAGTCGATCGCACGTCACGCACTCGAACTCGACCCCGAACGCGAGATCCATCTGTATCACGGCGTCCGTCATCGGTCCGACCTCTACGACGTGGAGTTCTGGGAGACGCTGACCGAACGGCATCCGGGGCTGCGCTACACCCCGTGCCTGAGTCGTGACGACGGGTTCGGCCGGCACGGCTACGTCGGCGACGTCGTGCTCGCCGACTTCGACTCCCTGCGGGGCTACTCGGCGTACCTGTGTGGTCCGCCCGCCATGGTCGATGCCGGGGTGAAGGCCTGCAAACGGCGCCGCATGCCCGGCCGCAACATCCACCGGGAGAAATACACCCCGGCGCCGACGTCGGCGCCGGACATGGTGCCGGCGTGATGGTTGAGGGTCCGCGCACCCGGGTACCCGACGGGACGCGGCGGGTGGTGAACATCGCGCCGACGGGAAGCACCCGAGAGCGATAGGAGTACGAGCATGGCGCAGTATCGAGTGGTCAACGCCGACGGCGATGTCATCGACACCAAGGAGTTCTCCGACGCGACCGGCGCCTACGACTGGTTGAAGACCGTGGAGGCCCCCGACGACCAGCTGGGCGTGGCCATGCAGGTGTTCGACAACGGCGAGTGGAAGAACTTCGAGGTGTCCGACGGCGGCACCAACGCCAATCCATCGGCGGATGCCTGACGGCTCACCCCGAGCCGAGTGAGGTGAACGTGCCGCTGGCCGGCACGATCACCTCACTGGTATCGAAA
>NZ_JAPKFM010000019.1:0-111594 GCF_026262595.1 Gordonia aquimaris
TCCGGGAACATCGCCACGACACCGGCCGGCGTTCGATCGCCCTTGTTCAGCCGGTCGGACGGTTCGACCATTCACAAGCCGCAGTTCACGTCGCGTAGCGGTCTCCTAGCAACCCGCCGCTTCAGCACTGCAACCTCGAACTATGACGCGCCGGCCGGGGAGCAGTGCTGGCCTGAGGATTCTGACAAGTTAGTGAGAACCCACAGGTGACAAGATCATGAGAAACCCCAGTTCGCGACTGACAAAGAGGATGAGATCCTACAAGTTCGTGTGGCGCCGATTACATTCGACATCACAACGACCCATCCGCCGCTCAGTCCCAGACGAATGGAGCACGTATGGGTCCGTTCTGCTGTCTCACCCGAGGAGTGCGTCTATGACCATCTCAACCTTCGCCCGCCGCGCCGCGGTGTCGATGGCCTGCCTGGCCACGACACTGAGCGGCGGACTTGTGTTCTCGAATGCCCCGGCCGGCGCCGCGTCCTGCGCCGACGTGGAGGTGATCTTCGCGCGCGGCACTATCGAACCGGCGCCGCCGATGGGATTGACCGGGCTGTCGTTCTCCGAGGCGGTGCGCTCGCAGCTGCCCGGCAAGACGGTCAGCAGCTATGGCGTGAACTATCCCGCCAGCGACCAGTTCAACAATCGCCTCGCCATCGCGAACTCGGTGGCCGTGGGCGTGCGGTCGGCGCAGACGCGCATAAAGTATCTTGCCGCCACGTGCCCGGACACGAAGATCGTGCTCGGCGGTTACTCGCAGGGCGCGGCCGTCGCCGGGTTCACCACGGCGACCGGCATCGACGTCCCGAACGAGTACCGCCAGTACCGCAACCAGGTGCCGCCGCCGCTGCCGGCCGACGTCGCCGACAACGTCTCCTCGGTGATCCTGTTCGCGCCGCCGTCGGACCGCTTCCTGCGTGACATCGGCTCGCCGGCCATCCAGGTCGACAGCGAGTACCGGGCCAAGACCAAGACCTATTGCATACCCGGTGACAACATCTGCGACGGGTCGCCGGTCGGCCAGCCCAACGGTCTGCACGTGCTGTACTCGGTCAACGGGATGACCCTCGACGCCGCCAACTATGTGAAGGCGCACCTCTGACCCAACCGAACGCGCCATCGCCACCCCGCCGACCGACCAGGTCGCCGGGGCGGCGATGATTTACGCGGCGCCGCTCGGTCTGCATCAACATGACCCGAATCATCGCGGACATCTCGATGTCGGTCGACGGCTTCGTGACCGGCCCCGACCCGGGGCCGCAGAACGGGTTGGGCACCGGCGGCGACGCCCTGCACACATGGGCATTCTCCGACGATCCCGAGGATCAGCGCATCCTGCAGACGGCGACCTCGCGCTCGGGTGCGGTGGTGATGGGCCGGAATCTGTTCGATGTGGTCGACGGACCGGGCGGCTGGGACGACACTGTCGGCTACGGCGCGACCGAAGCCGCCACCCCACCATTCGTCGTGGTGACCAGTACGCCCCCGACCGACATCCGACTCACCCACCTCGACTGGACGTTCGTCACCACCGGACCATCCGATGCCGTCGCCGTCGCACGCGATCGAGTGGAGGCCGCGGCGAGCGACAACGATCTCGACGTGGTGCTCATGGGTGGCGGTGCGCTCATCGGTTCTGCCCTGGCGGCAGGGCTGGTCGACGTGCTGTCGCTGCATCTCGCGCCGGTGGTGCTGGGATCGGGGACACCGCTGTTCACCTCTGCGCCGTGCGGTCTGGAACAGCAGAGCGTGATCGCGACGTCGACGGCCACCCATCTCACCTACGACGTCACCGCAACCGGCGCCAGGTGACCGCGATGCCCACCGACGACACGACCAGCGCCACGCTCATTGTTGCGGCGGCGGCCGACCGTGTTTTCGCGGTGCTGTGCGACCCCGGGACGCATGCCGCCATCGACGGCACCGGCTGGGTGCAGGCATCCGTCGATCGTTCTCCCCTCGACCACGCGGGACAGGTGTTCCGGATGTCGATGTTTCACCGCAATCACCCCGACGGCGACTACCAGGTGGCCAATCAGCTGCGGGAGTTCGACCCGCCGCGCACCATCGCGTGGACTCCCGGCACCGAGAACAGTGACGGCACGCTGGAGTTCGGCGGCTGGATCTGGCGCTACGATCTCGCCGTCATCGGGCCGCGCCGCACCGCGGTGACACTCACCTACGACTGGTCGGCGGTGCCCGACCGGATCCGGGAGTACCTGCAGTTCCCGCCGTTCGGGCCGGACCATCTGGCCAACTCGCTACGACATCTCGCCGAGCTGGCCGTCCTCTGACCGGAGTCTGCGCCGTGCGCATGGTCATCGAACCGAGCTGCGGTGAGATTCGGGTTGCTGGCAACCGTGGTTGACCGCGGGTTGCACGTGCGGGGTGAACCCGGCTGCGGTGCGGATACTGATGGCCGCGATCAGGCCGCCCAGTGCGCAGCACCCGGCAGCGATCAACATCGCGGTCGAAAAGCCCGGGCCGAGCGGCGCGCCCGGGCCGGCATCGAGCCCGGCGACCACCGGGAGCACGGCCACGGCCAGCAAACCGGCGACCCGCGCCACGGCGTTGTTGACACCGGACGCGGTGCCGGCCCGGCCGGGCTCCACCGCACCGAGCGCCACCGCGGTCAGCGGCGCGACGGTCACCGTCATGCCGAGCCCGAACAAGATCACCGCGGGCAACACCGCACTCACATAGCCGGCTCCGGGGACGATGCGCGCCATCAACGCCAACCCGACCGCGGCGATGCACGGTCCCACCGTCATCGGCAGCCGCGGACCGGTGACCTGGGCCAACTTGCCCGACCACGGCGAACCGAACAGCATTATGACCGTGGCCGGAACCGTCGCCACGCCGGCCTCGAGCGCCGAATAGCCCAGGCTCTGCTGCAGCTGCAACGCCAGCAGGAACAGCGCACCCCCGAGCGCTGCGTAGACCATGAGGGTGGTGAGGTTGGCACCGGCGAACTGCCAGGATCGAAACAGTCCCAGTGGCAGCAACGGCGACTGCGCACGCTGTTCGATGGCAACGAAGGCGATCAGCGCGGCTGCGCCGAGGACTGCCGAGCCGATGATGAGCGGCCCCCACCCACGCGTCGGGCCTTCGATCAGGGCATAGATCACGCCGGACAAACCCAGCGTCACCGCCACTGCCCCACCGATGTCGAGGCGACCGACCATCCGCGCGTCGCGCGACTCGGCGACATGTCGCAGCGCGATCGCCATCGCGCCGAGAGCGAGCGGAACGCTGAGGAAGAACACCCACCGCCAAGATGCGGTATCCACCAGCCATCCACCTACGAACGGACCCAGCGCGCTTGTCGCACCGGACATCCCCGCCCACAGTCCGATGGCGCGACCGCGATCGGACTCGGAGATCTCGGCGTCGATCAGGGCGAGGCTGCCCGGCACCACCGCAGCCGCGCCGAGGCCCTGCAGGATGCGGGCGGCGATCAGCACCCCTTCGGTGGGGGCCAGGCCACAGGCCATCGATGCGATCGCGAAAACACCGAGCCCGAGCACGAAGACGCGGCGACGACCGTATCGATCACCGGCCACACCACCCGCCAGCAGCAACGCGCTCAGTGTCAGCAGGTAGCCGTCGAGCACCCACTGCTGTCCGGTGAGCCCGGTGTCGAGGTCACGGGCGACGGCGGGTAGCGCCACATTGACCACGGTGCTGTCCAGGAATGCGACACCCGAACCGAGCACGGCTGCCCCGATCAGCCATCGGCCCTCTGGAGATGACGCAGCGACACCGGAGAGTGTCGCCCGGACGGGCTCGGACGCGGTCATGATCTGCCCACGTCGGCGAGTCTACGTCGCGACATCCCGGTAGGAGTGGGTGTCACCGACGCGGAGCACTAGGCCGATGACCCGTAATCCAGGCCGTCACCCAGCACGAATGCACCGGTCAGACCGTAGAGGTCCGGGTCCAGGTTGCAGACGCTCATCACGGCATACAGTCCGTCGGGGATGTCCTCGAAGGTGCCGGTGACGACGCCGTCACCATTGGCGAACCGCCCCAGGTGGGTGGCGGTGATCGCGTCGGCATCGCGCAGCGCCGCCAGGAGGGCGACCACGTTCACCGATTGCCCCTGCACCAGGGCGATGATGTCGGGACCGATGATCGGCGCCGCCTTGACCGCGTCGATCACCGCCGAGGTGCAGAAGCCCGGAGCCAGTCGGCTGATGCGCGGGACGTCGGTGACCGTGTAGCTGATGGTTCGACCGCTCACATCAATGGAGTAGCCGACGCCGTCGGCGAGGCCCACCACTGGCGTCGTGCCTGGTCGGAGTGGTTGAGCGTGGGCGACGGCGGTGGCCGAGAAGGCCAGGGTGAACACGGCCACCACCGCGAGTGCACTGCGCACGAGGACGTTACGGACGAGGACATTGCGACGCATCGAGACTCCTGGGTCAGATGTTTCCCCCTGTAGCCGCACCGTAGTGGTGCCACTCCAGACGCGAGGCGTTTTCGCGAGAATCGGGACGACCGACCCAGTTGCGGCCATACCCGGGCTATGCCTGCACCGTCGCCACCCAGTACTCGACGAACCGGCCGTCACGTGCACGCAGGATGTCGTTGCCCAGGAAGCGGTGTCGCTGACCGTCGCGCATCCCCGCCCCGATCCACCGGGCGGCGACGTACACGCCGTCGGTCACCGGGGGCACCTCGATGGTGAACTCGATCGCGGTGAACATCTCCTTGGACTCGGCGACGACCGCGGCGAGTTCGGTCGGGCCGTGTACATCGTGGCCCGGCCAGTGCCCGACGAAGCCCGCCGACACCAGGCCGTGGGCGATCTCGGCGAGGTCGTCGGCGTCGGACGGGCCGTTCCACAATTGGTCGATCCAGCGGCGATAGAGATCGGGAAGTGCCATGTGCTGCTCCTGGGCTGTTCGCTCCCAGGTTACGCCGACGGCCCGCACCAACAGAAGGTCGACGATCGGGGATGGGCGAATGTCAGCCCGCGACGTCGGCATGCACCTGCCAGACGAAACCATCGGGATCGGTGAACGCGCCTGCATCACTGGTGATCTGGAGACGGTGGGCGCCACTACCGGCGGGATCGACACCGGCGTCCTTGGCGGCTGCCTTGCGCCCGTAGAGGGCGAGGGTGATGGCGTCGGCGCCGCCGGCGAACTCGACATACTTGCGGCCGAAACTCTTCGCAACGGTCAGCCCGTGGTCGACATAGAACTTCTTGCTCGCAGCGACGTCGGCGGCACCGATGAGCAGCACGATGTCGTCGATCTGTCGCGCGGGCGCGCCGGTCTCCTTCTTGCTCGAGGAGGCGACTTTCCACAACGCCCCGTCGGGTGCGGCCACCACACCGCCGTAGCCCCAGAACGACTTCTTGGCTGGCTTGATCACGGTGGCTCCGGCGTCGATCGCGGGGCCGATGAGGGAGTCGACCACGGCAGGATCGGGCACCACCAGCGACAGCACATAGCCGCGGAAGCCGCTGGAAGGACTGTCGGAGGTGCGGAACCGGAGGCGGTCGACGATGCCGAAGGCGTTGTCGTAGAACGCCTTCGCGGCTGCAGTGTCGGGAACGTCGAGGGTGAGTGCGTCGATGGATGTCATAGGCGATGACGCTAGGCCGCCCGAGGGCACCTCGGCTTCTCGATTCCTGACCGATCAGTGCTGCGATCGGACATGCCCAACGACGGTGGCGCTCACCCCCACAGCGGCGGCGACGACGAAGACCGGCCACAGTGGCCCGATCGTCAGCAGGAACGCCCCGACCAGAGCACCGAGAAAGATGGCGCCGATCGCCAGCAGACGCCGGTTCGCCAACGTGCGCCAGCCCGGTCGCGACCAGAATTCGATGGCCCACACGGTGATCGTCGATGTGACGACGACGGTGGTCATCTCGGCCACCCCCACCTTGCGCGCCACCGCGGCCTGCACACCCATCGCGGCCGCGGTCAACACCGCCGCGGTGATCTGCGTTGTCTCCGTCAGCGTTACGACACCGACGACACCCGCACTGGCCGCGACCATCGCATACGACGCCAACAGCATCACGGTGACCCGAGTGCTCCATCCGCTCCCATGCCCGCGCAACACGAGTCCGCCCAGGCCGGCACCGACGACGAACGCGACCAGGGCCAGGACGGGCCCCAATACGGGCAGGCCGTCGGCACCGGCGGCACCCATGCCAAGAATCACGACGTTGCCGGTCATGTTGCCGACGAACACCTTGTCGAGCCCGAGGTAACCGCCGGCGTCGACGATGCCGGTGACAAAGGTCAGCGCCACCATCAGCCCCAGGTGCAGCGACGCGTCGTCGCGGCGCCTCACCGACTCCGTCGGGCTCACGGTGGTCGTCGTCATCGGGTGACCGCCTCGGCGATCAGTGCGACCTCGACCGGAGCAGCGTCGGGCAAGGCGTACACCCCGACGGCACTGCGCGCCGGGAGGCCCGGCCGATCTGGATGCGCGGCCAGCACGTCGGAGGCCCCGTCGGCGACGGCCGACAGCCGGGTGAAGTCTGCGGCACAGGCGATGTAGACGGTCATCTCCGCGCAACGGAGGTATTCGTGTGGCTCGAGCATGGTGCTCGCCGCGGCGAGCGCATTGGTGACCGCGAGCGCGGCCGCCTCCCGGGCCCGGTCCAGGTCCACCCGGTCACCGACGCGGCCCACCACGACGAGTTCACCAGAGCGGCGCGGGGTCATCCCGGCGGTACGGATCGTGTTTCCCGTGCGGGTCGCCGGGATGTAATTTCCGCGTGGAACCGGTACCGCGACAGTCTCATTCGAGACCAAGTGCCACACCTTCCTGTCGAGGGTCACTGCCGCCGAGCAGGAACCCGCCGGGGTCGACCGTGATCACCTGGGCACTGCCGCCGATGGCGCCGGCCGGATGCACCCGTACGTCGTGGCCGCGCTCGGCCAGCGCCGCGCGCGTGCCCTCGGGCATCGTGTCCTCGACACGCAGCCGCGGCTGCGCCCCGACAACGTCCGCATCCGAGCCGGGGAACACCGTGAACCGCGGCGCCGCCACCGCTTCCTGCGGGTCGAGACCGTGGTCGAGCAGATGCGAGAGCACCTGCATATTCCACTGCACCTGCCCGTCGCCGCCGGGGGTATTGCCCACCGACACCAGGCCGCCGTCGTCGTCGGTGGCCACCCAGGCGTTGAGCGTGTGCAACGGTTTGCGCCGCGGGGCCACTTCGTTGGGGTGTCCGTCGATGAGATAGGCCCCTCGACCGAGCCGGTTGTTCAGAACGATGCCGGTACCCGGCACACTGAATTTCGCCCCGAAGGTGAACGCAAGTGAGTGGATGAAGCTCACCGACCGTCCCTCGTCGTCCACCACGACCAGAGAGGTGGTGTCGCCGCCGGTCACTGCGAACTCGCGCTCGGTGACCGGGTCGTCGGCGAGCTGCATCCGTTGCTCGGCCAGGCGGGCGGGGTCGAGGATCTGCGCGATCCCGCCGTTGTCACTGCCGCACAGGGCGAATCGGTCTTCGAATGCGACCCGCGCGGCATGCACCATCCGGTCGACCGCGTCGACGCTGAGCCACGGCACCAGACCGAGGTCGTCGCCGAGCAACGCAGCCTGGTGCAACACCATCCACCCCGCCGACGGCGACGGAGTCTGATGAATGACGGTCCCGGCGTAGCGCAGGGTGATCGCGTCCTCGGGCTCGACATCCCCACCGGCGCACCACTCGTCGCCGGAGAACGGGGCGCCCGCAGCGATAAGGGCGTCGACGCAGCGCTGCGCCAGCTCGCCGGTGTACATCGACTGCGGATCGTCGGCCAGCAAACGGATCGTCTGGGCCAACTCGGGTTGCGGACGCCGCTGCCCGACGATCGGTACCCGCCCGCCGTCGGTGAACACCGCACGGGTCAGCGGATCGGCACCGATGGCGTCGATCGCGTCGGCGACATCATCGCGGGTCTTCGCCGAACACGGGATGCCCCGCTCGGCGATACGGGCCGGCCCCGCCCACAACTCCGGCAGCGGCCGCGACGCCCCACCCGCATGCAGGGCGGCCAGGGCGGCCGGCGCACCCGGCACGGCCACAGCCAGCGCACCGTCGAGCGGGATGGCCTCGAGACCCTGCGCGCGATAGAACTCCGGAGTGCCGCCGTCGGGTCCGTAGCCGCTGCCGTTGACCGTCCACACCCGGCCGTCGGGTTCGCGCACCACAGCGAACGCGTCACCGCCGATGCCACATTGCCCTGGCAGGGTCAGCCAGGTGGTCGCCGCCGCGGCAAGCGCCGCGTCGATGGCATTGCCGCCCGAGGCCAGCACCTCCAACCCGGCCGCGCTGGCGAGCGGATGGCTGGTGGCGACCATGCCGCGCGTCGCGATGGTCGGTGGTCTGCCCTGCCCGTCGATCATGCCTGCCGGGCCTTGCGACGTCGCGGTCCCTCCGGGGGTTCGGCGGGGTCGATACCGACGAAGATCTCGCCGTCGCGTTCTTCGCACGGGTAGGTCTTGATGGGCTCGGTCGCCGGCGGGCAGATCGGCTCACCCGTCGCCAGATCGAACGCGCTGCCGTGGCAAGAGCATCCGATGCCGTCCTGCACCAGTTTGCCCGACGAGAGCAGGCAATCCAGATGCGAGCAGTAGTTCGAGGTGGCATACGCCGTGCCGTCGAGGCGTGAGATGGCGAACTCGTAGTCGTCGGCGTAGAACCGGCGGACGATTCCCTCGGGCACCTGACCCGATCGGGCGACTCTTCTGAAATCCATGGTGATACTCCGTGTCGTGCCGTCGGCGTCAGCCGGCCGGGGTCAGATAGATGGTCTTCTCGGCCTGATAGAACTGCATCATCGAAGATCCGGCCTGCTCTTTGAAGGTCTGCGTGCTCGACGCCTTGTAGCCGCCGAACGGGGCGTTCATCGCCATCCCGGTGGTCGGTTGGTTCACCTTGACCAGTCCGGTTTTCGACGCCGCGGCGAACGCCATCGCCCGGCCGAGGTCGGCAGTGATGACCGCGGCACTCATGCCGAAGCGGGTGTCGTTGGCGATGCGCAGGGCGTCGTCGACGTCCCGCGCCCGCTGGAAGGCGAGGACGGGCCCGAAGATCTCCTCGCGCACGATCCGCATGTCCGGGGTGGTGTCGGTGAACACCACTGGGGCGGCGAAGTAGCCGTCGGACTCCGGGACCGGGATGTCGACATCATGTCGCAGTGCGCCTTCGGCGACACCGATCGACACGTACTCGCGGTACTTGGCCAGCTGCGCCGCGCTGGCAAGTGGACCCATCGTGGCGCCGTCGTCGATGCCGGGTCCGAGGCGTAGCGCCGAGGCCTTCGCCACCACCGCTTTCACCAGGGCGTCGTGGATCTCGTCGACCACCACCACCCGGCTCGTTCCGGTGCACGCCTGCCCGGACAGGCCGAAGGCACCCTTCACGATGGTGGTCGCGGCGAAGTCGAGGTCGGCGTCGCCGAGCACCACGGTCGGGTTCTTGCCACCCATCTCCAGCTGTACCCGGCGTTGCGGTCCGACGCCGGCGTGAATCGCCGCGCCCACGTCCGTGGAACCGGTGAAGGTCACCGCGGTCACCCGGTCGTCGGCGGCGACGGCCGCTCCGGCGCCACCGCCGCCCTGAACCAGCGCGATCGCCGTCGGCGGTAATCCGCCGGCCAGTAATGCCTCCACCAGACGCTGTCCCATCAGCGGGGTGACCTCGGATGGTTTGAACAGCACCACATTTCCGGCCGCGAGTGCCGGACCCAGCTTGCGGGACGGGATGTTGAGGGGAAAGTTCCACGGGGTGATGGCGCCGACGATGCCCACGGGTTCGCGCACGGTGTACACCATGGTCTGTCCCGCCGCGGGATAAGTCGAGCCACCCGAACGCAACGCCTCGGCGGCGTAGAAGCGCAGGTTCATCGGGGTGCGGCTGACCTCGGTGGTCGCTTCGGCCCGCGATTTGCCTTCTTCACGAATCAGTTCGGTGATCAACTGGTCTGCTCGGGCCTCGAGGGCATCCGCAGCGCGTTCGAGGATGCGGGCGCGTCGTTCCGGCGGCGTCGCGGCCCACTCGGGTGCGGCCTTCTCCAGGGCGTCGACCGCGGCCGCCACATCCTGTGCGGTCGAGTCCGGAAAGACGCCGAGCACTTCGGTCGGGTGCGCGGGGTCGACGCTGCGGAACGTGGCTCCCGATGCCGAGGGCACCCATTGGCCGTCAACCAGATTTGATCCGGTCGTGATCTCGATGTTCGTCATCTCAGCTCACCATCTCCTCGCCGAGTTCCCAGAGGTCGACGTCCTCGTCGGTCAGCGCGGTGGCATCGACACTACGGCCGATGAGTTCCCGCGCAGCCATGATGTCCTCGCCGCGGTCGACGGCGAACGCGCCACTGAGTTGCCCGCCGGTGAGGTAGAACGCGGTGAACTCGTGGTCGGCCATGTCACCGCGCACGACGATCTCCTCTGCAGTGCTCGTGTTCCCGGCGAACTGCAGGTTGCGGTCGTACTGATCCGACCACAACCAGTGTGGTCCGTCCTCGACAACCTGGTCGCCCAGGATGGCGCGGGCCACCGCGGCGGCCTGCCGGTTGGCGTTGTCGAAATGTTCGACTCGCACGTGCCGGCCGGCGGCATCGGAGAAGCGGGCCGCCACATCGCCGGCCGCATAGACACCCGGCGCATCGGTGCGGCCGACCGAGTCGACGAGGATGCCGTTGCCGACGGCAAGGCCCGCATCGACGGCGAGTTCGACATTCGGTTCGATCCCAACACCGACGATAACGTCGTCGACGTCGATCACGGTGCCGTCGGTCAAGACCAGGCGCACCCCGTTCGCTCCGGCATCGACGTCGGAGATACCCACGCCACAGTGGAATCGGACACCGTTGCTGCGGTGGAGGTCGGCACAGTAGCGCGCCATCTGCGGGCCGAGTCGTCGCTCCAGGATGGTCTGTTCCTGTTCGACAACGGTCACCTGCGCTCCGAGACCGGTGGCGGTGGCCGCGATCTCGAGGCCGATGAAGCCACCTCCGACAACCGCGATCCGACTGCCGGCGCCCAGTGTTGCGCGCAGGCGCTCCGCGTCGTCGACGGTGCGCAGATGATGGATACGTGCCGAGTCGGCGATCCCGGCAAGCCGCCGCGGTCGGCCACCGGTGGCCAGCACGATGGCGTCGGCACTCATCGACGAACCATCGGCGAGGGTCAGCGTCCGCCCGCCGGCGTCGAGACTCGTGACGTGTGCGCTGGTGCGGATGTCGATGTCGTTGTTCGCCAGCCACTTCGGCGCCAGCAGTGCAAGCGGTTCGAGTGCGCCGTCGCCGGCGAGGAATTCCTTGGACAGCGGCGGTCGCTGATACGGCAGATGTCGCTCGTCACCGAGAATGGTGATCGAACCGTCGAACCCGCGTCGGCGCAGGGTGCGGGCGAGAACCGCGGCCACCTGTCCGCCGCCGACGACGGTCACACTCTGAATCGTCATGAGATCTTCCTCTGGTCGCCGGCGGCCGCAGCGCGCGCAGCCAGGTTCACATAGATGGTGTCGCCGTCGAGACGTACGTCGTAGGTTGGTTGGCAGAGATCCTGGTCGGCTTCGTAACCGCTCTCCAGGTCGAATTGCCATTGGTGGCCGGGACAGATCACCCGGCCGTGCAGGATGGTGCCCTTGACCAGCGAACGGTCCTGGTGCACACACAGATCGGCGAAGGCGTAGATGCGATCGCCGGCAGCGAAGAGGGCGATCGCGGTGTCGTCGATCTCGACGCGGAGTTTGCGTCGCCGACCCAGTTCCTTGATGGTGGCCGCCGGCCGCCACGTGTCGCCACCGGACGGCGCAATGGGTTCGCTGGCCATGTCACTCACTTTCGTCAAATCGCCGTACCCGTGGGAGACACCGCAGGCGACGTCTCCCACGGATGATCGGGTCACACTGCGGCCAGCTCCAGGTCGTCGGCGACGTAGGTGTCGTAGAGACCCTTGGTGTAGGAGAACCGCATCTCCGCACCCCACTGCACCAGCTTCAGGCAACGCTGCTGCAGCGCAGGCGTATCGGCGCAGTCGAGCACGATCTGGTAGCCACGCTCGCCGTGCACCACATCGGAGGTGATGTGCAGATCGAAGAACTCGATCTCGTCCTCGGTGAAGCCGTACACCTCACGCAGCGGGATGATCTGCTTTTTGTAGATGCTGGGCACCTGCGATTCGAGTCCCACCACCAGCGCTGCGGTGGCGACCACGAAGTGTTCACGTTGCGACACCGCGTAGCACCACGACTGCAGACCGCGGGTGATCGCATTCATGTTGTCGGGGTTCTCGATTCGCTCCTTGGTGGTGCCACAGGCCTCACCGAACTTGATGAGCAGATCGGTGTGCCGGATGTCGGCGAGCTCCTCCTCGTACATGTTCTGCAAGGTGAAATCCTTGGCATCGGTGAACTCGTCGGGGGTGTTGGCGTAGATGTTGGCGAGGTAATCGGCGAACGGGCCCACGTAGTGGAAGTGGTTCTCCGCCCACCGCGCGAAGTGCTTCTTCTCGAGTTTGCCCTCGGCCCAGGCCTTGCTGAACGAGGCGTTCTTCGCCTCGCGGCCCTTGATGGCGTCTTCGAGAGCGGCGCGGAACTCATCGCGCCCGAGCAGAGTCGTCATGGGTATTCCCTTCATGGACTGGTGGCCGGGGATCGGCCGAGATCTCGCAACGCTGCGAGTAGGACTGTCGAAAACCGAAATGAACCAGGCTGTTTCGACCAACTTCAGGCTAGGTACGTCGGCGCGAGCGCTCCACGGTCACAATGACCCGACGATGAGCCCGAAGGTGGCCAGAGTGCACGGTCAGTGCGCTGCCGCAGCCACGACGGCGTCGAATTCGGCGAGCATCGCAGCACCGACAGCCTTGTCCTGTTCACCGTTGCCGCCGCTGATCCCGACGCCGCCGACGATCTGCCCGTCGACCACCAGCGGGAACCCACCGACGAAGGTGGCGAACTTGCCGGGCAGCATGTGGCTGATGCCGAAGGCCTCGTTGCCCGGCAGGGCCGGACCGTTGGGCGGCTCGTTGAACAGGTGGGTGGCGCGTTCGTGGCCGGCCGCGGTGAACGCTTTGGCGATCGAGATCTCCACACCGGTGAGCCGCGCCCCCGGAAGTCGGTGCAGCGCGATCAGATTGCCGCCGTCGTCGCACACGCAGAGGGTTTGCCGGACGCCGATCTCCTCGGCTTTGGCGCGGCCGGCCGCGAGGACCGGGAGCGCGTCGTCGAGGGTGATCCGCAAGATTCGATGCATGGCTGTCGTCTTTCCTGTGAGGCTTCTCGGGGAGGATTGCCGCCGGAATGGCGTACTCGACATGTAACCGGACAGAGCCACGAAGCGTGAGGGTCACAGTGACCTGAGGATCGTGGTCTTATAGGCCAATCTGCACATAGAGCGGTGCGAAGTGCCCTGGTAATCCACAATAGGACCGACACCGAACGAGGACCAGTGCCGAACGCAGGACGACAGGAAGCAGGCCGATGGAACCGCATCCCCGATTGACTCTCGCCGGCCTCCTCGACGAACCGTTGATGGAGGGCGCCCGTGTGGTGGCGGGCACTGCCGCCACCGACACCCCGGTGACCTGGGCGCTACCGTTCACCGAGGTCATGAGCCGCTACGACGATCTCACCGCAACCGTCGTCTATTCCCGGCCGGAGTCGCTGGCCGCCAAGCCGTCGAGTCTCGGCTCCCTGTTGGCGCGCGGCGCCCCGGCGGTCATCGTCGACGGGCCGCTGCCGTCCACGATGACCGCCGACTCGTTTCCCACCGGCCTCGTCGTGGTGGAGATGGGATTTCCCATCGGCTTCGGGCCGCTGAATCGACTGCTCGCCGAACGTGCCCTCACCCAGGAGGTGCACGTGATGCGCTATGCGACACATGTGCATCAGTCGCTGGCGGGCATGCTGCATCGCGGCGCCGGGATGCCACTACTGCTACGGGAGGTGTCGGCGTTGTCGCATTCCCCCGCCGTCGCCCTCGACTCGCACTGCCAACCCGTCGCCGACCACGCCATCCCGGCAGACTGCGCCGAGGCGGTGCTCGCCGCGGTACGCACGACACTCCTCGAGCGTGGAGACGCTCCCGACAACCACCACACCGCTGTCGTTGCCGACCTCACGGCCGACGGTGTGCGGTGGACATGTACGGCCAGTCCGATCCTGCTCGGCAAGTACTTCGAGGGGTGGGTGGCGATCCTGCGCCGTGGCGAACGCCCCGGGGAACATGACCTCGCTCAGCACGCCGTGGTGGCCGAGCAGGCCACCGCGATCATCGGCTCGGAGATGTTGCGTCAACGCAGCGTCGAGGAAGCCGAGGAACGTGCGCGGGGCGATTTCGTGCAGGCGTTGGTGCACGGCGGGTTCGCGTCCGACCTCGAGATGCGCACGCGCGCCGGCTATCACGACATCGACCTGGACGCGACGTTCGCGGTGTTCATCACCCGCGACGACAGTCGCGCACCGGACTCCGACGAAAATCCCCGCGGCAGCAGCCGGTTGCTGCGTCTGGCGCGGTTTGCGGCCAGCCTGCTGCCCCACCGCGACGTGCGGTCATATGTGACCGTGCTCGGCGACGTGCTCGTGGTGGTGCGGACCGTCCGGTCCACGGCACCGTCAGAGGTGGACATCGAGGTGGCCGATTACGCCCAGGCCATGGCCGAGGAACTGACCGCCCGCGGTCACGACGTGCGATCCCCGGTCGCCTACGGCGCCGTCGCCGTCGGCGCATCGCAGATCCGCGACAGTTATCGCGAGGCCCGTGTGGCCCTGGGAATCGCCTCGCGGATGCACCTGCAGGGTGCGGTCGCGTATCGCGATCTGCGGTCCTACGGCGTGCTCGAGCAGATCGCCGACACCGACCGGAGCCGCCAACTCGTGGCCGACGTGCTCGGCCCCATCCGGCTCGGCACGGAACTGCATGCCACGCTGCTCGCCTACCTGGAGCAGGGTGGCAACGTGAATGCCGCTGCGCGCGTGCTGAACATGCACCGCAACACCATGCTGTCCAAGCTCGACCGGATATCCCGGACCATCGGACTCGACATCCGGGAGCCGGAGAATCAGTTCACCGTGTGGCTGGCCGTTCGGCTCGAACTGCTCGACAATCTCGGCGTCTCGGTGGCCCGAGAGGTCAACTTCGTCTAGCTGACCGCGACCGTTCCTGCGGTCAGCGGGCCGCCGGCTCGAGGTGATCGTCCGGGGCGGGCGCATCCGGGGTGGGGGTGCGACCGAGGAACGAGGCGGCGAAGCCACCGGCGGCGATCGCGGCGGTGACCGCGAACAGGACGGCGTGACCACCGTGGGCCAAGGCGACGGCCACCCACGCCGCACCGAGCGCGGACCCGCCGAATCGCATCAGATTGAACAGGCCCAGCCCGGTGCCGCGTGCCCCGGCGGCCGAGCGTGTCGAACCTGCGGCCGCAGGCGTCTGCACCAACGCGATCCCCGCTCCACCGACTATGAGAACTGCTACCAGCCAGATGAATCCGGCGTCGGCGACGATGACCACCCCCAGCGCGATCTGCGAAGCACACAACACCACCAGTCCGGTGCGCAGCACCCGGCGCGCGCCGAGACGGTCGGAGATGGTGCCGACGATCGGCGCAAGGATCGCCATCGTCGCCGGCAGCGCGAACAGCAGTGCCCCGGCGACGCTGGTGCTACCGCCGTCACCCACCACATAGAGCGGGATGACCAGCAGCGTCGCACCCAACGCGAACATCTGCGCGAAGGCGGCCAGCGCGCTCCGCACGAACCGCGGTTCGACGATGTCGCCGACATCGAGGAAGGGCACGGGCACGCGGCGACAATGCACCACGCACACCGTCAGCAGCACCGCCGCCCCCAGCGCCAGCACACCGGAAATCCACAGTGGCACACCGCCGGACCCCACCAATGTGACCGCCAGGATCAGCAGCGCCGAACCGAGGGTCAAGGTGGCGGCGCCGAACTTGTCCAACCGCATCACCCGCGCCGGATATCGGGGCACGCTGCGTAGCGTCAGTATCAGTCCGATCAACGCGCACGGGATCAGCGGGACGAACACCCAACGCCACCCCCAGGCGTCGGCCATCAGCCCACCCAGCGATGGCCCCACGGCCTGGCCGATGCCGTTCACACTGGCCCACGCCCCCACCGCGCGCGCCCGACGTCGCGGACCGAAGAGCCAGGCGATCAGTCCCATCACCGCCGGCGCGAACACCGCCGCCGCGAGCCCCCCGAGTGCGCGCCAGGCAATCAGCACCTCCAGCGTCGGCGCGGTGGCCGCACCGGCCGAACACACCGCCGTGCCCACCAGGGCCGCACAGTACACGCGTCGTCGGCCATACCGGTCGGCGATGTAGCCGGCCAGCGGCATGGTGGCGGCGAAGGTCAGCAGGAACCCGACGACGACGAGCACTCCACGTCCCAACGGTGCGTCGAAGTCGTCGAGGATGTCGGTGAGCGGGACGTTGACGACGTTGTTGCTGACCGTGCCGACGAGCGTGCCGGTGAGCAACGCGGCAAGGGCCAGTGGGGTGCCTGCATCGTCTCCGCGCGCCTGCTCGTCGTCACGGCGCTCCACCATCTGCACTCCTACCGGTCATCGCGATCCGCCCGCGACCAACCGCCGTGGGTACCGAGAATTTTTCCATCCGAATGGAGCGGTCGGCACCTCGTGCGCATGTCAGAGTGCACACGATGCCACGTCCGATGAGGACAACCTGCACAGCCGACTGGTCAGCATCACCAGGATCTGCGGACGTGACGAAACACTGAGGTATCCGACGATTTACCGGCGTGACACAACCGATCGTGAGACTGTCGTTCGACGGCATCGTGCACAGCGAACACCGACCGGAGGTGTGCATCGTATCGATTGACCGCCGATGACGGCGGGAGGAGGGTCTTCACCAGCACAGCCCCTTTCGTTCATCTCCCGCTAAGGATTCAACGTGCAGCCCATCAATCTCACCGCCGCCCACTGGATTTACCTGGCCGGCATACTCGTCGTCATCGCGACGATGGTGATGCGCAAGAACATCGTCGTCCCTGCCGTGATCGCCACGTTCCTCACCGCTTTCGCCTTCTCCAACAGCATCGTCACCGCGATCGCGTCGATCTTCAACGCGAGCCTTGTCGCGGCCAAGGAACTGTTCAACATCTTCCTCATCATCGCGATGGTGACCGCGATGCTCGGCGCACTGCGCCAGATGGGCGCCGATCGACTGATGATCGCCCCGTTCCGGCACGTGATGCGTGGTGCCACAGCAAGTTTCATCGTTCTTCTGGTGGTCACCTACCTCATCTCGCTGTTCTTCTGGCCGACGCCCGCGGTGCCCCTGGTGGGCGCGGTGTTGATTCCGGTCGCGATTCGGGCGGGTCTGTCACCGATCTCGGTCGGCATGGTGGTGGCAATCGCCGGACAGGGGATGGCACTGTCGTCGGACTATGTGATGAAGGTTGCCCCGGGCATCTCCGCGACCGCCGCCGGTGTGGACACCGACGCCGTCGCCGACAAGGCACTCGTCCTGTCGCTGGTGGTGGGGTTCGTCGCCGTGGTGATCACCTGGGTGATGCAGCGTCGCACGTGGCGCGCACCGTCGGCGGAGTTGCTGCGCGAATGGGAAGCCGAGGCCGACCGCGGGGCCGCCGATGTGGAGGCCGAACTCGAGGTCGCCGAGACCGACGGGTCGGCGGGGCGTTCCGGTACGGGGGCCGGCGGCTCGGTCGCGGCCGGAACCGGCAACAGCGGCAGTGGATCAGATGCCGGCAGCGGTTCGGGTTCGGCGGGTACCGCCGTGATCGACCGCCCGGAGCCGAACGATCCGGGAGCCGAACCTCGGGCAACGCGTACCGCCAAATTGTTCGCGGCGCTCGTTCCGTTGGCCTACCTGGCCTTCATCGTCTTCCTGATCCTCGGTAAGGCCGGCGTCGTCCCCGCGCTCGAAGGCGGTGAGGCAGCCGCGATGGTCGGCGGGATCGCTGCCCTGATGCTGTTCGCCGTCTGTGCGGCGCACGAACCGCGCAACTTCCTGGAGACGACCGCCGATCACCTGGTCGACGGCCTGGTGTTCGCGTTCAAGGCCATGGGCATCGTGTTGCCGATCGCAGGCTTCTTCCTCATCGGCAACTCCGACTTCTCCAGCCAGATCTTGGGGCTGCCCGAAGACGTGACCGGCCCGGCCTTCCTCTTCGACCTGGTCAGCTCCGCCCAGTCACACCTGCCGAACATCCCGATCCTCACCGGACTCGGCGTCCTGCTGGTCGGTATCGTCGCCGGTCTCGACGGCTCGGGTTTCTCGGGTCTGCCACTGACCGGTGCGTTGGCAGGCGCGCTGGAACCCGGCGTCGACATGGACCCGGCCACGCTGGCCGCGATCGGCCAGATGGGCAACATCTGGTCCGGTGGCGGCACGCTGGTGGCGTGGTCCTCGCTGGTGGCGGTCGCGGGATTCGCCCGGGTGCCGGTACTCACGTTGGCGCGCAAGTGCTTCGTCCCGGTGGTCTCGGGTCTGGTGATCTCCACCATCGTGGCGGTCTACCTGCTGTAGCGCCATCGCCTCGTCGCAACCCCGTTCGTGCGCGCAAGTCGTTGCGCCGGACGGGGTTCGGTGCTTTCAGGTCACACCGAAGGCCATCCCTCCGGCCCCGCCGAACCGGCGGGGTATTCCTCGAGCGGTACGCGATCGGCCTGCCAGGCGTCGATGATGGGACCGACGATGCGCCAGCACTGTTCGGCCGCGTCGCCCCGGACGGCGAGGGTGGCGTCGCCGTCGAGGATGCCCGAGAGCACCTCGGCATAGGCGCGGATGGAGCCCTCGCCCAGATCCGCGCCGAGCTCGGTGGCCGCCAGATCGAACGGGTCGGTGCCGTCATGTACGTTGAGCCGCAACGACATCGCGTCGGGACCGAAAGTCAGGCGGAGCACATTGGGTGCCACGTCCCCGCTGAACTGCTGCGGCAGGTGACGTACCGGACGGAAGTGCAGAGCGATCTCCTTCACGGCAGGCTCGAGAGCCTTCCCCGACCGCAAGGTGAACGGGACCCCTGCCCAGCGGGCGGTGTTCACCTCGAAGGTCGCCTCCGCCAACGTCTCGGTGTCCCGGGTCGGGTCGACGCCATCCTCGTCCACATAGGACGGAAGGTGTTTGCCGTCGACCTGACCCGAGGTGTAGCGCGCGCGACGCGATGATCGGACGGGGTCGCCGTCCATGACACGGGTGGCGCGCAGTGCCGCCCCGGTCGCGTCCCGCAGATCGCGTTCGTTCAACGACGCCGGCGGGTCCATCGCGACCACTGCCAGCAGCTCCAGCAGATGACTCTGCATCATGTCGACCAATGCGCCGGCCTTGTCGTAGTAGCCGGCTCGCCCCTCCAGCCCCAAGGTCTCGTCGTAGCGGATCACCACCGACTCGATGTGCTCGGCCGACCACACCGGTTCGAACACGCGGTTGGCGAACCGGATGCCGAACAGGTCGAGCAGGATGGACTGGCCGAGGAAGTGATCGACGCGGAACACCTGGTTCTCCGGCACGAGCCGGGCGAGTTTGGCATTGAAATCCCGTGCACTGTCGTCATCGGTGCCGAACGGTTTTTCCAGGGCGAGCATCAGGCCGTCGGGGAGATCGTCGAGTTCGGCCATGGCGTCACACGACTGCTGCGCCACCGACGGCGGCACCGCGAAGTACAGCACCGAACGACCGTCGCCCGCCTGATCGAGGACTGTCCGCATGCCATCGGCCGTGCCGACATCGGCCTGGAGAAACGTGGTCTGGTCGGCGACCTGCCGCGTCGCGGAAGCCACGTCATCGCCGAAGGCGGCCGACACGCGCTCGCGCCACTCATCGTCGGACACGTCGCGCCGGCCCACTCCCACCAACCGCACCGAGCGGTCGGGTTCGAGGGCGAGGAGTTGGGCGAGGGCCGGTAGCAGCAGGCGTGAGGTCAGGTCCCCCATCGCACCGAAGATGAACAACGTTGTGGTCGCCATACCCGACGGTAACCCTCCAGTGGATTCGGGCGCGCGGATCTCGTCGCCTTGCCGCACGAATCGTCACCGATGAGGACAATCGAGATCATGGGTGCACGCATCGAGGATTACGCAATGGTGGGCGATTGCCGGACTGCCGCGCTGATCTCCGCGGACGGCAGCATCGACTGGCTGTGCGTCCCCCGATTCGACTCGGCGTCGATCTTCGCCGCCCTGCTCGGCTCGGCGGAGCACGGCCACTGGACATTGGCACCCCGCGACCCCGAGGCCCGGATGACCCGGCGCTACGACGATGACACGCTGATTCTGACCACCCGCTGGGAAACCTCCACCGGCACCGCCGAGGTCCACGAGTTCATGCCGGTCGACGGCGGCCGGGTCGACCTGGTCCGCCGGGTCGTCGGCGTCTCGGGATACGTCGATTTCGCGACCGAACTACGGATGCGATTCGACTACGCGAAGTCGATTCCGTGGGTACTGCAGGTCGGCGGCACCATGGGGCCGGCCCTGCGCGGGATCGCCGGTCCCGACGCGTGCGTCGTCCGCGGTGTCGCGCTGCATGCCGACGGCGACGTTCATCGCGGGTTCTTCACGGTAGAGCCCGACGTCACCGTGGATCTCACGCTGACCTGGTATCACTCGCACCGCGAGGAACCGGGACCGTTGCCTGTCGACGACGCGCTGGCCCGCACCCGCGACTGGTGGACCACCTGGGCGAGTCGGATCGACCACAGCGGGCCGTATCACGACCAGGTGATCCGATCGCTGATCACCTTGCGCGCCTTGAGCAATCTGGATACTGGCGGGATCGTCGCGGCGGCCACCACATCACTTCCCGAGCAGTTCGGCGGCGCCCGCAACTGGGACTACCGCTACGTATGGCTGCGTGATGCGTCGCTGACGCTGGAGGCGCTGGTGAATCACGGCTTCCTGCATGTGGCCGAGCACTGGCGGATGTGGCTGATGCGTGCCATCGCCGGCGACACCGAGGACATCCAGATCATGTACGGCATTGCGGGCGAACGGGATCTACTCGAACGCGAGCTGCCGCAGCTGCCCGGCTATGAGAACTCGGCGCCCGTGCGCATCGGCAACGGTGCGGTCGATCAGTATCAGGGCGATGTGATCGGCGAGGTGATGGTGGGCCTCGACGACGCACGCGCCGCCGGCCTGGCGGAGACGCCGCTGTCGTGGTCGCTGCAGAAGGCATTGCTCGAACAGGTGGAGGCCAAACTCGAGTGGCTCGACAACGGAATCTGGGAGATGCGTGGTGAGCCAAGGATGTTCACCCAGTCCCGGGTGATGAAGTGGGCCGCGTTCGACCGGGGTGTCCGCGCGGTGGAGCGTTACGGGCTCGACGGTTCGGTCGATCACTGGCGCGAGCTGCGAGACCGGCTCCGTCACGAGATCGACACCGAATGCGTCGATCCCGCCTCCGGTCGGTTCGTGCAGTACGCGGGTACCGACGAGGTCGACGCCTCGTTGCTCCTGCTGCCGCAAGTCGGTTTCTGTGCGCCGGATGATCCGCGGATGGTGGCGACCGTGGAGCACATCGAACGCACGCTGCTCCGTGGTGGCCTGGTGCTGCGCTACCGCACAAGCACAGGCGTGGACGGCCTGGCCGGCGACGAGCATCCCTTCCTGGCCTGCACTTTCTGGCTGGTCACCCAATATGCCCGCAGCGGGCGCCACGACGACGCCACCGCACTGATGAAGTCCGCGCTGGCCACCGCCAACGACGTCGGCCTGTTCTCCGAGGAGTACAACGTCGACGAACAGCGCCAAGCGGGCAACACCCCGCAGGCGTTGTCGCATCTCGCGTTCGTGCGGGCGGCAGACGCGCTGCGCGACGGATAGGAACCGCCCGAACTGGATAACGTCTGCGCGGATCTCATTTCCGTAGGTGTCAAAACCGTCTCGACCGGGTAGTCGAAGGGCGACCACGAATCACGAGATGCGTAGGAGATTTCATGGGTGACACGGTCGCCGACGTCGTTCTGTCGAGGTTGCGTGAGTGGGATGTCAAGCAGGTCTTCGGTTATCCCGGTGACGGGATCAACGGCCTCCTCGCTGCGTGGGTTGACGCCGACGACGATCCACAGTTCGTGCAGTCCCGGCACGAGGAGATGAGCGCTTTCCAAGCAGTCGGATTCGCGAAGTTCTCCGGTCGCGTCGGGGTGTGCGCGGCCACCAGCGGCCCCGGCGGGATTCACCTGCTCAACGGTCTCTACGACGCGAAACTCGATCACGTGCCGGTCGTGGCGATCGTCGGGCAGACCGAGCGGTCGGCGATGGGTGGTTCGTATCAGCAGGAGATCGACATGCTCTCGCTGTACAAGGACGTGTGCAGCGACTACGTGCAGATGTGCACGGTGCCCGAGCAGATCCCCAATCTGATCGACCGGGCCTTCCGGATCGCGATGACCGAACGGGCGCCCACTGCGCTCATCTTCCCGTCGGATGTCTTCGAACTCGACTATTCGCCGCCACAACACGAGTTCAAGCAGGTGCCGTCGAGCCTCGGGATCGAGGAGGCCACGCCGGACCCCGATCCGGCTGGGGTCGCGCGGGCTGCCGACGTCCTCAATGCGGGCGGGACGGTCGCGATGTTGGTGGGCCAGGGCGCGCGGGGATGCGTCGACGAACTGACCGAGGTGGCAGACAAACTCGGGGCCGGGTGCGCCAAAGCGTTGCTGGGCCGCGATGTCCTGCCCGACACGCTCCCGTGGGTGACCGGCTCCATCGGACTGCTCGGCACCACCGCGAGCTATCACCTGATGCGTGACTGCGACACCCTGCTGACCGTCGGGTCGAACTTTCCCTACACCCAGTTCCTCCCGCAACTCGACCAGGCGCGCGGCGTGCAGATCGACCGGTCCGGCAAGTGGATCGGCATGCGCTACCCGAACGAGGTCAACCTCGTCGGCGACGCCAAACGCACGCTGCAGCAACTTATTCCCAAACTCGAGTACAAGCAGGACCGCTCCTGGCGCGAGTCGGTGGAAACGAATGTGGCGCGCTGGCACAAGACCGCGCAACGCCAGGCGATGACCGATGCGCACCCGATCAACCCGATGCGGATCTTCCACGAGTTCTCCGAGCGCGCACCGTCGAATGCCATCATCGCCGCCGACTCGGGGAGCGCAGCCAACTGGTACGCCCGTCACATTGTTTTTCGCGACGAGATGCGCGGCTCACTGTCGGGCACCCTCGCCACCATGGGCCCCGCCGTGCCATACGTGATCGGCGCCAAGTGGGCACACCCAGACCGGCCGTCAATCGCCTTCGAGGGTGACGGTGCGATGCAGATGAACGGATTGGCCGAGATGCTCACCGTCGCACGCTATTGGCGGCAGTGGGCCGATCCGCGCCTCATCGTGGTCGTGTTGCACAACAACGACCTCAACCAGGTCACCTGGGAACAGCGTGCCATGTCCAGTTCGCCCAAATTTGCTGCTTCCCAGGATCTCCCCGAGATGGACTACGCAGCTTTCGGGCGCAGCATCGGGCTACACGGCATCAACGTCGACGAGACCGACCAACTCGGGGACGCCTGGGACCACGCACTGTCGGCCGACCGGCCCACGCTCCTTGATGTGCGGTGCGATCCGGATATCCCGCCCATTCCGCCGCACGCCACGCTCGAGCAGGCGATGTCGCTGAGCACCGCACTGGTCAAGGGCGACGAAGACGCCTGGGGCATCATCCGCGAAGGCGCCAAACAGAAGGTGCAACAGTATCTGCCGGGAACCAAGGGAGACGTCAGTAGGTGAAGGGATTCCCTCAGCGACCGCACGTCCGATCGGGCGTGCGGTCGCTGCTCGGATTGCGGCCGAACGGCCAGGACCGGGTCACCCCGCCGAGTACTGTGATCGGATGACGACCGACTGGCGTGACACGCGTGCCCAGCAGATTCGGACACTCATCGTCCAGGCCGAACCCGACATCACCGAAGAGATCAAGTGGCGCAAGCCGTCCAACCCGGGCGGGGTGCCGACCTTCTCGCTGGACGGGCTGGTGTGCACGCTGGAGACCTACAAGGACAAGATCAAGGTCACCTTCGCCCAGGGCGCCTCACTACCCGATCCGGCCGGCGTCTTCAACGCCAGCCTGACTGCCGGTACGCGCCGCGCCGTCGACATCAGAGAGTCCGACTCCGTGGACGATGACGCTTTTGCCGACTTGATCCGTGCCGCAGTGGCATTCAACCGGAAGTAGCCGCGGAGGTCGACCGGCGCACGCCACGCAGCGGGACCTTGTCGGGGGTAATCCCTACCCTGCTCTCATGCGTTGCCTCAGTGTGCCGATCGTCGATCGGTTGTTGTCGTACCCCCTCGATACTCTGAATCTGTTCGTCGACGCCGCGCCTGTGCCGCATCCTCCGATGCTGCTCGACCGTTGTTGTCGGACCCCATCGTTAGCCTGATGGTAGTTCCTGATTCGTTGGCCGCCGCCGTCTCAAAAGAAGGGTCGTCTGGTGTTCTCCTTCACCGATCACGACGCCGATGACACCGTGTTGTCGGCGCCGCTCGATGGTGTCGCCGAACAGATGGCCTACGCCGAGGGTGTGCGCGACACGCTGCGCTTGAGCCGCCAATCCGAGGCCCGCACCGTGCTCGGTGCCGGCATGATCGGCGACCGCGCCTACAACGACCGCATGAACGGACAAGGCCCACACGCCAACTCCGGCTCCCACACCAAAGCCCACAAATTCGCCATCGGCGAGATCTCCCTGCAACTGGGCATCACCCGCGGCAAAGCCGGCGAATGGGCGTCGCTGGCACACATGCTGGCCGACCTGCCCAAAATCCGGTTGGCCTACCTCGCCGGCGACTTCAGCACCCACCGCGTCACCGAACTGGCCACCAGCTCGCAGACCGCCCCGAAAGGCAACCTGCGACCACGCCTCAACGACATCCTCGACGAAGCGCTCGGTCCCCGACCCGACATCCCAATCGAGGAACCCACCCCAGACGCAGACGCGTGCGCCGACAGTGACGCAAGCGTTGACGCAGACGCGAGCGCCGACAACGACGCGTGCACCGACGACGACCCGGATACAGGCGATGCAGTCGAGGACCACGCACCCGAGGACCCAGCGCAGGCGCCCGTCGATTTCGAAGACATCGCCCTGGAACTGGCCTACCGGCCCACCCCCGACACCGTGCTGCGCGACGAACTCGACAGCGCACTGATCAGCCTGGACCCCGACGCGCACGCCCAAGCCCGCGAAGACGTGGCCCAAGCCTTCCAGAACGTCACCTTCGCCAAAGAAGCCTTCGGCCACATGCAAATGTCGGCCTGCCTGAGCGCCGAACACGCCATCCACCTCCAACACCGCATCGCCGACCTCATCGCCGAACGCGTCTGCCGCCGCGACCCGCGCCGCGTCGGACACCGACGCGCCATCGCCCTCGCCGAAATCCACGGCGTCCCCGACGTGCGCCTGGACTGCCAATGCGGCTACGACACCTGCACCGCCCGCACCCGCAAGCGGGCCGCCGACGCGACCCCGACGGTGGCGGCCGACGACAACGCGGTCACACCCGAGACCACGGCCACGCCCGTCGACCAGAGCACGGACTCCGCCGAACCCGGCACCACCACTGTCGAACCTTCTGCTACACAGTCGGATACCACCGACACCACCCCTGATCCGACATCCGACGACGACCCCGGCGACGGTAGCCAATCAACAACGTGGACCGCGCGCTGCGATGCACCGACCCCCGACGTGCGCGGGTCGTCAAACGCCTGCCCCGACAACGTGGGGTCCGAACACAACCCCACCGAGGTCGACCCACTCGCACACCACCACGCCGCCGAACGCACAGTCGACGACGAAAGCCCAGGCCACCAAAGCCCACTCGACGCAAAACAGCACCCAGTCAACGGGAAACGGCACCCAGTCGACGGAGAACGGCGCCCACTCGACGTGCGGCGGGTGCGCTCGAACCAGGCCACACCTGCCGTCCTCCCACCGGCACCTGCAGTGCTCAAGTCCCGCTGCGCGGCTACCCCACGCGCCCACCGGATCGTGCGCTACCGCGACTACTGCTGCCGACACCCATAGCCTGCAGGGTCTCGGCGAGGCCCGCCCCACCTGTGCATGACGCTCCGCAACCGACCTTCCTGGCCGGTCGTTGAGTCATGTCTCCCGTTGATCTGCAGCGTGTTTCAGTGGGTCTGATGTGCCAGGGCCGCCATCAGGTCGTCGCGGTTACCTGCCGACTCGGCGAAGCGGAGCGGCTTCACATTTTCGACCAGGATCTCGCGCGTCGCGGAAGGCAGCAGCGACATGACCTCGTCGACGAAGTCGTCGAGGGGCATCGCCCACTCGGCGTCGGCCTGCCCGGGCATCAGATCGGTTTGCACCGCCGGCGGTGCGAGTTCGAGCACCTCCACACCGGTGTCGGCGAGTTGCAGACGCATGCTGTCGGTGAAGGAGTGGATCGCCGCCTTGCTGGCGCTGTAGGTGGGAGTGGTGGCCATCGGTGTGAACGCCAGCCCCGACGACACCGTGATGATGGTTGCCTGCGGTTGCGCCACAAGATGTTCCACGAAGGCGGCAATCAGGCGCAGCGGACCGAGAATGTTGGTCTGCACCTCGGTGACCGCTGTCGACAGGAAGTGGCGGTCGCGGAGGTTCTCGGCACGCATCAGACCTGCCATGGTGATCAGCACGTTCACACCGCCGAACCGTTCGAGCACCTCGGTTGCGGCGCGATCTACGTCAGCGGCATCCGCCACGTCGATCCGAACTGTGTCGATGCCGGGATACTCCTGTGCGACCTGCGCGAGCAGTTCGGTGCGTCGGCCACCGACGATCACATGGTTGCCCTCGCTGTGCAGCCGGGCCGCCAGTGCCAGGCCGATACCGGAGGTGGCGCCCGGGATGAAGATGGTGTTGTCGTGGATGCGCATATCTCGTCTCCTGCGTTGTCGGTTCCCGATCGATGCCAGTGCATCGATCGATGGGATCCAGTCCAATCCGAGTCGCCGGTGACAACAAGGACGCACCGATCGGGGGATCGCCGATCCCTGGATGACGGGCTGCCGATAAGCCACAGTGGATGTCGACGATGCGATCGACGAATGACCGCAGGAGAGGAGCCACCGATGGCGATGGATCGGGCGGGACTCGCCGGGTTTCTCCGCCGCAGGCGCGAGGCCCTGCAACCGGCCGACGTCGGTCTGCCCGTAGGCGCGCGGCGCCGCACCCGCGGACTACGCCGCGAAGAAGTGGCGATGCTGGTCGGAATGTCGACCGACTACTACACCCGCCTCGAACAGCAGCGTGGACCGCATCCGTCCGAACAGATGCTGGCCGCGCTGGCTCGCGCCCTGCATCTCTCGCTGGACGAACGGGATCATCTGTTCGAGCTCGCGGGCCAGCACAGCCCCGTCCGGCGCGCACGGATCGACCACATCGGGCCGGGCATGATGCGGATCGTCGACCGCCTCGCCGACACCCCGGCAATGGTGGTCAACAGCGCCGGGGAGACGCTGTTCCAGACCGGCCCGGCGGCCGCACTCGTCGGCGACGACATGGCGTTCCGGGGACTCGACCGCAGCATCGCCTATCGGTGGTTCACCGATCCGGCGACCCGAGACCGTTTCCCGGCCGAGGACCACGATCATCACGCTCGCGCACACACCGGTCGTCTGCGCGTGGCGGCAACCCGCGAAGGACCGGACTCACGCGCCGCGGAGATCGCCGAGGCACTGCTGCCGATCAGTCCGTCCTTCGCCGAGTTGTGGCATCGCCACGATGTCGGTGCCCGACTCACCGATGAGCGCAAACGGCTGCTGCACCCGGAGCTGGGTGTGATCGAGGTGTTCTGCCAGACGTTGCTCGACCCGGATACGGCGCAGGTGCTGCTGGTGTACACGGCGACCCCGGGAAGCGACGACCACGAGAAGCTGGCGATGCTCAGCGCCGTGAGCGTCTGATCAGAAGGGGTAGCGCACACCGGTCAGCGCTTCGGCGACCTCCCACAGCCGTCGTCCCAGGGCTGGGTCCTGCACACGTGGGCTCGGTCGCACCAGCACCGGTGGCCCGCTGAATTCCATCACACCCGATGGGCCGAAGTACTGTCCGCCGGTGACCTCCGAATCGGTGGCCGCCCGTAGTGACGGCAGAGCGCCGTCAGGTGCCTCCATGATGAAGGTGCTGCGTACCCGATGCAGCGACGGTGTGGTGAACAGCCAGCTCAGCACCCGGCCGGAGTCACGCATGACGCCGCTGTGCGTGGCGCCCGGGTGGGCGGCCACCGAGATCGGAGTTGTGTGACCGGTCGCGGTCAGTCGACGCTGCAACTGGACGGCGAAGACCAGCTGGGCGAACTTCGCTCGCTGATACGCACGCGAGGTGCTGAAGTTCCGGGCCAGGGTCAGATCGTCGAAATCCACCGTGCCGCCCCGGTGGGCGTTGCTGCCCACCGTCACCACCCGACCGGCATCGGCGGCCAGCAGACGTTCGAACAACAGGCCCGTCAGCGCGAAGTGCCCCAGAAAGTTGGTGCCGAAGTCCATCTCGAAACCGTCGGCGGTCAATTCCCGCCGGCCGGCCATCACGCCGGCGTTGTTGATCAACACGTCCACCACGGGATGGTCGAGCTCGATCTGATGTGCCGCTTTGCGTATCGATCCGAGTTCGCTGAGGTCGGTCTGCACCACGTGCACATTCGCATCCGGAACCGTGGCCAGCACGTCGGACCGTGCGGCGTCTGCGCTGTCGACGTTGCGGCAGGCCATCACAACGCGGGCACCCAGACGGGCCAGATGTCTGGCGGTCTCCAGGCCGATCCCGGAGTTGGCACCGGTCACCACCGCCACGCGACCGTCCAGCCGCGGCGCCTGAGCCGGTCCCCATCCACTCCTGGCCATGCTCCACCCCTGATATCGACGGATGGTTCACGATACCGAGCCGTCACCGGTTCGAGCGATAGGCCTTGCGTCCGGACAGCTGCACCACGCCGTCATCGTGCGTCGCCACCATGAGGCCCTCGACGGCGCGGTCGAGCAGACGCCACGCGTATCCGCGGCGCACCAAAGCGACATCACCGAGGAGGTGACCGGTCACCTGCAGTTCCGCACAGTCATCACCCACCGTGCAGACGCATCTCAGCCGACGGGATTCGCCCGAGGACGCGATGACCACGCTGCACATCGCGTCCAGAGCCAGCAGCACGTCCAGGGCGGTACTGTCGGGTACGGCCGAATCGGTGAGTACACCGGAGATCGCATGCCGGACCAGACCGACCTGCTCGGCCACTGCCGGCGCCGTGACCTGGACCGAGACATCACCAGTGATTTCCATGGTCGATCAGTTCCACATGTTGGCTTCTGTGATGGACAGTTACACAGCCGTACCGCTGCTCGGCCACGACAAACGCATCGCGGCGCTCACCCCGGAAGCGTCTCACCGCCGATCGGGGCCAAGACCTCGCCGCTGTAGTACGACGACAGTTGCTCTGCAGCAAAGAACACGTACGACGGCGCGATCTCATCCGGCTGCGCCGCTCGTCCGTAGGGCACCTGACGGCCGAACTCGCCAACCTGATCGGCGGGCAGAGTCGCCGGAATCAACGGCGTCCACACCGGGCCGGGCGCGACGCAGTTGACCCGGATTCCGCGCTCGAGCAGCGATTGCGCCAGCGAATAGGTCAACGCGGTGACAGCGCCCTTGGTGGCCGAGTAGTCGATGAGTTGCTTGTTGCCACGCAGACCGTTGATCGATCCGGTGTTGATGATGGCCCCGCCGCCGGTGAGATGCGGAACCGCGGCGCGGATGGTGTGGAAGAAGCTGTCGATGTTCACGTCGAACGTCCGACGCCACTGACTCGGCGTCAGTTCCATGAAATCGTCGACCGGGCTCTGGAACGCCACGTTGTTGACGAGCACGTCGAGACCTCCCAGCTCGTCGGCGGTCCGGGCGACCACATCGGCGCAGTGCTCCGGATCCGCCAGGTCACCGACAAATGAACGCGCACTACGCCCTTCTGCCTCGATCAGCTCCACGGTATGGCGCGCGTCGTCGGTCTCGGTCAAGTAGGCGATCGCCACGTCGGCCCCCTCCTTCGCGAAGGCCACCGCCACTGCTCGGCCGATCCCCGAATCCCCACCGGTCACCAGGGCAACCTTTCCCGCCAGCAGGTCGCGACCACGATACGCACGCATCTCGTCGTGCGGCTGATCGGGCATCTCCTGCGTTCGACCGGGATATTCGATTGTTTTCTCTGCGTGTGGTTTCTCGCTACTCACGCTTCAACGCTTACCCGCGCCGCGGCGGGCACAAACCGTTGCGACACGTGACCGAGAAGTGTTTGCCCCCACCATCTGGTGGGCACTCTCACCACGAACCGACATCGACCGGGCTCCGCAGCGCGGACCGGAGACAGGAGTGACGCGATGCGCGCAGTCACATGGCAGGGCAAGCGAAATGTCAGTGTGGACACCGTTCCCGATCCGAAGATCGAGGAACCCTCCGATGCCATCATCAAGGTGAGCTCGACCAATATCTGCGGCTCCGATCTCCATCTCTACGAGGTCCTGGGCGCGTTCATGAATCCCGGCGACATTCTCGGCCACGAACCCATGGGCATCGTGGAGGAAGTCGGCAGCGATGTCGGCGATCTGAGCGTCGGCGACCGGGTGGTGATCCCATTCCAGATTTCCTGTGGCAGTTGCTATATGTGCTCTCAGGACCTGTACACCCAGTGCGAGACGACGCAGGTGCGTGAACAGGGCAGCGGCGCGGCCCTGTTCGGCTACTCGGAGCTCTACGGATCCGTGCCTGGTGGTCAGGCGGAGTATCTTCGGGTACCTCAGGCGCAGTTCACCCATATCAAGGTGCCCGGCGATGCCCCCGATTCGCGCTACGTCTACCTGTCGGATGTGCTGCCCACCGCCTGGCAGGCAGTCGAGTACGCCGACATCCCGCCGGGTGGGTCGGTCACCGTCCTCGGCCTCGGGCCGATCGGGGACATGGCCGCGCGTATCGCCCAGCACCGCGGAGCACAGGTGTTCGGTGTCGATCGAGTACCGGAACGGTTGGCACGGGCCGAATCTCGTGGCATCACTACGATCGACCTCGATCGGGTCGACGACCTCGGCAGCGAGATCCGCGAGCGCACCCAGGGGCGCGGCACCGATGCCGTCATCGACGCGGTCGGCATGGAAGCCCACGGTTCGCCGGTCAACAAGATGATGCAGCGGATCGTCGGCGCCATGCCCGACGCCGTTGCCGAACCGCTGATGCAGCATGCCGGCCTCGACCGGCTGTCCGCGCTCTACTCCGCGATCGACATCGTCCGTCGCGGTGGGACATTGTCGCTGATCGGCGTGTACGGTGGCACGGCCGACCCACTACCGCTGATGACGTTGTTCGACAAGCAGATACAGATCCGGATGGGCCAGGCGAACGTGAAGAAGTGGGTGCCGTCCATCATGCCGTTGCTCGGCGACGACGATCCACTGGGGGTGGATTCCTTTGCGTCACACGAGTTGCCGTTGGAGGATGCGCCGCATGCCTACGACATCTTCCAGCGCAAGGCCGATGGAGCGGTCAAGGTGATCCTGAAGCCCTGATCGTCCCCGGAGAGATCGTCGGCTCACGCCTCGGTCGCTGCCGCGGCGGCTGCCTCGCCATCGGGGCCCGCCGCGGCGCCCTTCGGCGCCATCTCCGCGCGCAGTTGGGTCAACGTGCGCGAAAGCAACCGCGACACATGCATCTGGGAGATCCCCACCTTGGCAGCGATCTCACTTTGGGACATGGAGTGAAAGAACCGCAGCGACAGTATCTCTCGCTCCCGCTCCGGTAGCTTCTCCAGCGCCGGGCGCAGCATCACGAACTCTTCCACCTGGTCGAAGCGCTCGTCCTCCTCACCCAGTGTGTCCCGGATGGAACGACTGTCGTCGTCGCCCTCCGGCTCGGCGTCGATGGACATGGCGTTGTAGGCCGAGCGCGCCATCAGCCCGTCGATGACCTCATCGACCGGCATGTCCAGATGCGCAGCCAGTTCTGTCGGCCGCGGCGACCGACCCAGTTGCTGTACGAGTTCGTCGCTCGCCCGCCCTATGCGCAGCGACGTCTCCTTGGCCCGTCGCGGCACCCGCATCGACCACATGGTGTCGCGGAAGTGCCGCCGAACCTCACCCATCACCGTGGGCACGGCGAAAGACAGGAAGCTGTTGCCCCGATCCGCATCGAACCGATCCACGGCGTTGACCACACCTACACGCGCCACCTGCAACAGGTCCTCGAACGCTTCGCCGCGGTCACTGAAGCGACGGGCGACGTGCTCGGCCAGGGGCAGACATCGCTCGACGATCTGCGCGCGCAGCGCTGCCCGCTGCTCGTCATCGGACTGCTCGTGCATGCGCTGCAAAGATCCCGGCACATCGGCGTAATCGTCGTTTGTCGAGCTCCGACGGGGCGCAGATGAACTGTCGTCGAGTGCGTTGCCGACGGTCTCGGACGCGGAATCACCTTCCGATTCCGAGTGCACGGCCGACCCCTGTTCGGCCGATGGCGACGACTGCAAGCGAGCCCTCCGATCTGCGTGGCGTTGGGTGTCGACTGTGGCGTATCGACGATTGAGACACTATCGACTACCCCGCGCGAACCGTTTGGAAACACGGGTTGCTGCGCAGACGTCGTCGCCGTACGGTAGACGAAGCGGTTCAGTGAAAAGCTGCAGGCGAACGACCTTGTCGATGCCGGGTCGCTCGCGCTCATCCCGATATGAACGGGCGTGCTCGATGAACCTCGACACTCAAACCACCTTCCAGCCGTCGCACACCGCCGCAGAGTCGCGTCACCGCACTTCAACCGCCGGCCTGCGGGCAGACAATTCCTTTTGTGTGCAACGCTTCTCCGGTGAGATCGACATGGACAGCGCCGCCGACTTCGCGGCAGCGTTGGACCGGGTGATCAGCCGAGACCCCGAATGCGTGGTGCTCGACATGACCGGAATCGGTTTCTTCGGCGCCTCGGGCCTTCCGGTCTTGGCGCGTTTCGCCTCTGATGCAGCTGATCTGCACATCCCGGTGGCCATGGTGTGCCCACGCGTGGTTGCGCGTCCGCTCGAGGCGTGCGGACTGACCGATTTCATCGCCGTGTACGAAACAATGGAGGATGCGGGCAACGCGCTGAGCGCGTAGACACCCGATCATTGATCCGACCAACCCGGCGTCGGCCAAGTTGGTCGGATCAGTGGTCAGGGCGTACGACTCTTGGCCACCCGCACCACGACCTGACGCCGACGCCCGTCCCCCACATAAGCGACGGATTGGGCGTCGGTGACCGTTTCCACCACGCGCCAACCGAATCCGTTGGTGTCGACCTCGAAATCACCCTCCGGCCAGCCGTCGATCTGAACAATCGCTCCGACTGGGCCGGCCGCGACCGCTACCTCGATGCAGCTGCCGGGTTCTGCGGCCGCGATCAGCTGCGAACAGATCTCGTCGACGCCGAGTTTCACATCGGCCACGTCGTCGACGTTCCAGTCGTCGACGAAGAGGGTCCGTTCCACCACCGACCGCACGATAGTCAAGCGATCGGCATCGGCGGCGACCGACAGTTTCACCGGGGCTGCAGCAGCCTCCGTGATCACGTCGATCACAGAGTGCTCGTCGGTGATCCCTCCGAAGTCGGCCACTGGAAATCTCCTCAAACGACGGTCTCGGTGCAATCGAACCATTGTTACCCCTCGACTGTTACCCCTCGGCGGCGGAACCAAAACCTCAACCGCGCGCGTACCGCGGGTCACCACCCGAGGGCGTCACGACTCCTCTCGGCGTCGCTCCCGTTCGTCGGCGCGCTGACGACGGATGCGCTCACGATGCCCGTAGGTGGCCCGCAGGACGTCGTCATAGCTATCCGTACTGGACCCCAATCCGCCGGCGACCATACCCATCGATGTCGCCAACCACGCCAGATAAGCGTATTCGCGGATTCCGACGTCTTGCCCGAGCGTCTGGCCCATGAAATCCGACTCGATCACCACCAATGCGGCGACGAGCGTCGCGCCGAACAATCCGACGTAGAGCACCATGGCGCTGAATCCGACCGTCCCGATGGTCGCGGTGTTGTACAGCACACGCCGCCACCTGGGCATCACCCCGGCGGTTTCCCAGAGCCGATTGTTGACGATCAGCCAGACCGACGCCATGGCGATCGACAGCACGCTGATCAGGCTCAGACGTACCGGGCTCAGCGCGTTGGCCATCGACCAGATCGACGAGAAGAAGACGCCGAATGACGCCGTCGCGGCTGCTGCTGCGGTCATCCCGGTCAGGGTGGGAATCATCCGCCAGGGTCGATTTCCGCGGATCATTCCGCAGATCAACCGCACCCGGCTCGAGATACCGCGGGCGATCAACAGCTCCGTGTCCCCGTTGTCCTCGCTGCGCCAGCGACCACCCACCGGCCCGGTAGCGTCACGCGGTCCACCGGCCAGCCTTGCGAGGACCGCCTCAATGCACGCGACAAAGGCGCGCGACGGCAACAGGCCCAGTGCCGGCGTACAGATCACCGCCGCCGACCGCGTGTGGTCGAGCTCGACGACCACCACATCGCGCCCTTGCGCGCGCGGCAGTTCGGTCACGAAGATCACCGCATCGGATTCACCTGCTGCTTCTCCGGCCCAGCCCGAATCGAGGTCACCCTGCGGCGACATGTGCAGAGATGTCTGCTCGGTGACCGCGAACTCGCGGTAGGTGACGGCGCTGTCCTCGAGGATTTGATGAATACGCAGATCGGCGTGGTCGACAAGGGCCGCAGGCAAGCCGGGTTCGGTCACGATGCGCAGTCCGTCGGGGCGTCGTGGTGTGGGTGCTTTGTCCATATCGCGGGCGAGCGTACCCACCAGACGCGCTTTCGATACATGCTCTACCGGCGGTGCCGGGCGTCCACATCGGACAGTGAGGTGAACGTGTCGAAATCCGACACGTTCACCTCACTCCAGACCGATGATCAGTCCGGCGGCTCGGCATCGCCGGCCTCGGGACTGTCCGGGTCACCGGTCTCGGAATCGGTGGCGGCCTCGGGGTCGACGGTCGTCTCCTCGGTGGGCGGATTGACCACTTCCTCCTCGAGTCGGTCCACGGTCTCGCGGGCCGAACGCGGGTCCGGCTGCTCCTCGTGACCCTCCGGGACGCCCCCGCCGTTGGTCGATTCCGGGTCGGTCATGTCAGGCCCCTTGCTGTCGGAATCAGATGAGCCCAGAGTCCCCGTCGACGGCACCGACGAAACGTTGCGCATAGGCGAAGCCCTCCGGGGTGTGACCGGTTTGTGAGGTTGGTCGCGAATGACGCCGCTGACCACCCACAACAGCCCGGGAGTGTCGCCGCCAAATGCGGGTTCTGGCGGCCGCGCCCCGTAACATCCCTGGCTGTGAGCACGGCCGTCACCCCTACCCGGACCCCCAACGAGGATGCCGCCACCGGCAACACCTCGGGATATCGGCATGACCTCGACGGCCTGCGCGGTGTGGCGATCGCGTTGGTGGCCATCTTCCACGTGTGGTTCGGCCGCGTGTCCGGCGGCGTCGACGTGTTCCTGACCCTGTCGGGCTACTTCTTTGTCGCATCACTGCTCAAACACGTGGTGGCCACCCAGCCGGCGACGGTGTCGTGGCGCCGCGCGATCGACCCGTGGCCGCGGTTGTGGCGGCTGGTGCGCCGACTCCTGCCGGCGCTGCTGGTGGTGTTGGTCTTCGTAACCGCGATGATCGCGCTGATCATGCCGAAGACCCGGTGGGGTCCGCTGGGTTCAGAGATCCAGGCCAGCGCGCTGTACTACCAGAACTGGCATCTTGCGTTCGATTCGCAGGACTATCAGGCCGCCGATTCGGCGATCAGCCCATTGCAGCACCTGTGGTCGATGTCGATGCAGGGACAGTTCTTCCTACTGACGCTGCTGAGCGCACTCGCCTTGGGTGGGGTGCTGCGGGCGTTGTCGCGCCGATTCACCGTATTCGCCAACCCGACGGCCATCCGAGCCGTCGTGGGCGGGTCGCTGCTGGCCGTGGCGCTGGTGTCCTTCGCCTGGGCCAACTACCGGCACGGCATCAACCAACCGTTCAACTACTACGACACCGTCGCCCGACTGTGGGAGCCCCTTGCCGGCGGCCTGCTCGCCGTGTGGATACCGCGGGTACGGATGCCGGGGTGGCTGCGCAACGCGCTCGGCATCATCGCGCTGGGGCTGATCGTCACCTGCGGCTGGTGGATCTCCGGCGTGCAGGCCTATCCCGGCGCGATGGCACTGGTGCCGGTGGGCGCCACCCTGCTGCTGATCTGGACCGGTTCGGCGACCACGTTGCCGGATGCGACCTCGGCGCCGGGGGCGGTCAGCCGCGGCCTGGCCCACCCCCGTCTGGTGTGGCTCGGCTCCATCGCCTACGCCCTCTACCTGTGGCATTGGCCGCTGCTGATCTTCTACTTGAGCTGGCGTTACCAGGACGACGTGAACTGGCTCGAGGGAACCGGCATCCTCGCGGTATCGGTGGTGCTGGCGTGGGCCACCACCCGTTTCATCGAAGCGCCGCTGCGGGCCGGTCGCACCAGCGGCATTTCCCGAGGCGTCCGACGCGGCCTGGTCGCGCTGATCGTCATCGCCACCGTGATCGCCGGCACCACCGCCGTCGTCTGGCAGCGCGACGCGGCCAACGCGACGGTCAACACCGAGAACCTCGACCCGCGGCTCTACCCGGGTGCCCGGGCCTTCCTCGACGGCGCGGCGGTGCCGAAGGTCGATCCGCAGCCCAGCCCCGAGGTCGTCGACAAAGACTGGCCGATCACCTCCTACGACTCGGTGATTTCCGGATGGAAGGACCCGTCGATCAAGGTCGGCGTCTACGGCGACCCCAACGCGACCCGAACCGTCGCCCTCGTCGGCGGTTCACACGCCGAGTACTGGATCACCGCGCTCGACGCCGTCGGCAAACAACGCGGCTTCAAGGTGACGACCTACCTCAAGGTAGGTTGCGCGCTCACCACCAGCCACGTCTTCATCTGGTTCGGCCAGAAGTACTACCAGTGCAACGACTGGTCGCGGCGCGTGATGGACCGCCTTGCCGTCGACAAACCGGACGTGGTGTTCACCAACTCGACCCGCCCGGTGGAGGGCAAGGGGGCTCGCGGCGACTTCGTCCCGCAGGACTACAAGGACATCTTCGCCGAGTTCCGCGACCGCGGTCAGCGGGTAGTCGCCGTGCGCGACAACCCATGGGCGCACGGCAAGCTGACACCACCGGAATGTCTGGCCGAAGGCAAGAAACCCGAGGTGTGCGGGGTTGCGCGCGAAGTGGCGCTCGCCCCCACCGACCCGGCCCAGGCGATCGCGGCCGACTACCCGAACATGAGTTTCCTCGACTACACCGACGCCATGTGCGACCCCACCTACTGTCCGGCGGTGGTCGGCAACATCCTGCTCTGGCATGACTATCACCACCTGTCGGCGACATTCGTGCGCAGTCTCGTCCCCGCGCTCGACGCCGACCTCGGCCCGGCGCTGCAGTGGTGGTGACACGCGACACCACCGACAATGGGATGCAGCCCGCGGGATGGCCGGCGACGACGCCTCAGCCTGCACCCAGGTCGGGTTGCTAACTTGAGCGACGCGATCCGCGCCACGGCGGATCGGCCATCGAACGGTTTTGGGGCCCTGGCACACGCATGACGACCTACACACCACGGCACGACGACGGGGACTCCACGTCCACCGGCGGTGAGTCCGCTCCCACTGACACCAGCGCGGCAAGGGCCGCCGCGACAATCCACCGGGTCGGCAAACGTGCCTACCTCCACCATCTCGATCTCATCCGCGCGACCACATTCTCGCTGGTCATCTTTGTGCATTGCCTGACCCAGACCACCGACGAATTCAACAACCTGCCGGTCAACACCACCTCGTTGCTGCTGCACTTCACCCGCAACACGTTCTTCGCCCTCACCGGTTTCGTGTTGATGTATCAGAACTACGACAAGGCCGACTTCCAAACCACGACGTTCTGGCGGCGCCGCATCAAGTTGGTGATCTTCCCGTACCTCATCTGGTCGGCCATCTACTGGTTGGTGCAGCAGGTGTGGGCGCGCGGCCGAATCGGCGAGCTGGCCGCCGACCCGATCGGCGGTCTCCGCGAGTTCGCCGAGCTCGCGGCCTGGGGGCTGTCGGGCTTCCAGATGTACTTCCTGTTCGTGATGCTGCAGGTGTACCTACTCTTTCCGCTCATCCTGTGGCTGGTGCGGCGTACCGCCGGCCGCCACGCGCTGTTGCTGGGCGCCAGCCTGGCCGTGCAGGTCGCCATCACCATAACGATCACCTGGTGGACGCCCCCGCCGACGGTCGCCGAGTACTGGTGGCATCACTACGCGACCTTCGTGCCGTATCAGTTCTTCATCCTCTACGGCGCGGTGGCCGCGGTGCACCGCGACGCCATCGGCCGGTGGCTGCAGGGCAAGGGGTGGTGGCTGTTCGGTGCGCTGGTCGCGACCGGCACGCTCGCCGTGGGCATCTACCTCGGCGGCGTCTGGTTCGGCGGGCAGCCCGTGCACGACCACGACTCCGCGTTCTTCCCGTGGCTGTTGCCTTTTCTGATCGTGGCCATCACCTGCCTCTACGCGGCGGCCGCACACTGGGGAAAGACGTGGCGCGAGTTCACGCCTCGGTTCGCCCGCGTCGTCGCCTTCGCCTCCAACCGGTCGTTCGGGGTGTTCCTGGCACATGTGCTGGTGTTGTATTTCGTACTGAAACCGCAGTCCGGCGATCAGCCGTGGATTCTGGCCACCCTCGGTCAGCCGTGGGGCACGATCGGCACCTACGTGCTCACCATCGCCGGTTCGCTGCTGTTGATGGAGCTACTGCGTCGCCTGCCCGGTTCGGTGTATCTCACCGGTCGCCCCCGACTGCGCCTGCGACGCACCGCGGCGTGACGCCGGCCGGGCCGGTGGGCCTCATCTGACTGCCAGGCGTCGACGGATTGCGGCCTACCGAGCCGCCGAGAACAGAGAGCCGCGAACCGGCAATCCCAGCAACGCACGGGGTCTCGCCAGCAGCAGTTCGCGCAAATGGTTGCGGACGACAGTCCAGGTGGCGCACTCACACCGAGCCGTGACTCCGGTCGCGTCGACCCCATGCGCCCGGCACAGTGCGATGGCGCGGGTGAGGTGGAAGTCCTGGGTGACGATCACCACGGCGCGCAGGCCGAAGTCGTCGTGGACGCGGCGGCAGCTGGCATCGGTGTCCATACCCAGCGGGTCGTCGACGATGACGTCGGCCGGGACACCGCGTGACTTGAGGTCGCGGCGCATCACCGCTGGCTCGTCGCCGGCCGCGGCAGTGCCGTTACCCGAGTTGATGATGCGGCTGACCCGGCCCGATTCGTAGAGTTCGACAGCGGTGTCGAGGCGGCCCTGGACGTAGGAACCGGGTGTACCGTCCTCGACGAGCGACCCCAGAACGAGGGCAGTGGACCCGGCCGGCACGTCGTCGATCTCGAGAACCCTTCCGGCGGAAGCGAAATAGATCCAGGTCCCCGCACTGGTGACGATCAGTTCCACCGCCACCAACCCGATGAGCACCACCCACCGCGCCGCCGACTGCATCGGGGATCACGATACCCGAGCGCAGCCACCGATCCCCGTGACACGAACCCCACCAACTCAAGTGGCCGAAAACGCCCGCGCGGCGTGGACCCGGGCCGATACTGGAACAACGCATTGTCGCGGAGCACCCTGCTCGATGATCCCGGGAGGTCCTAACGATGCCCTACATGCCGGTCACCGAATCGATGTTCCTCATCGCCGAGACCCGGGAACAGCCGATGCATGCGGGTGGACTGCAATTGTTCATCCCGCGCGAGGGGCAGTCGGCGACCGAGCTCGCCGAGGAAATCGTCGAGACGTTTCACTCATGCGCGGACATTCGGCCACTGTTTCGCAAACGCCCGGCGTCACCGGCCGCGCTGCTCGGGACGCTGGCCTGGTCGTACGACGACGAGATCGACGTCGACTATCACGTCCGACGCGCGGTCCTACCCCGTCCGGGCCGGATCCGCGAACTACTGCGCTATGTGTCGCTCAACCACAGCGCGCTGCTCGACCGCACCCGGCCGATGTGGGAACTGCACATCATCGAAGGCCTCGACGATGGCCGGGTGGCGATCTACACCAAGATCCATCACTCACTGGTCGACGGGATCTCCGCACTGCGACTGTTGGAGAACTCGCTGTCGCCGGATCCCAACGACCGCACCGGGACCGCGTGGTGGGACACCGCACTGCTGCGCCGCCGACCGCCCCGCGAGACCACCGGCGCTTCCCTGCGCTCGCGGCTCACCGCCCCGCTCGGTCAGGCGCTGAACCTGACGGGGCAGATCGTGGGCGCCGGTCCGGCCGCAGCGAAGATCGCATGGGCGGGGATCACCGACGACGCCTTCGCGCCGCCGTTCGTGCCCGCACCCAACACGATCCTCGACGTCCCGATCGGCAGTGCTCGCCGATTCGCCGCCCAACAGTGGCCGCGGCAGCGCCTCGATGCGGTCGGTCAGGCGCTCGACATCACCCTCAATGACGTCGTCGTCACAATGTGCGCCGGCGCGTTGCGCGCCTACCTGATCGACCAGGACGCGCTTCCGGATGACCCGCTGATCGCGGCGATGCCGGTCTCGACGCGCACCGACAAGAGCTCCGAGGGCAACGCGGTCACCGCCATCATGGCGAATCTCGCGACCGATCAGCCCGACCCGGAGCGCCGCCTCGCCGCCGTGATCGCCTCCACCCGCAAGGCCAAACAGGTGATTCGCGGGCTCTCACCGCTGCAGGCACTGGCGTTCGGTGCGGCGACATTCGCTCCGCTGGCGCTGGCGCCCATCCCGGGATTCGTTCGATCCACACCGCCGCAGTTCAATGTGCTGATTAGCAATGTGCCCGGTCCGTCGCGGCCGATGTACTGGAATGGTGCGGCCCTCGACGGCTGCTATCCGGTGTCGATCGCGATGCACGGGCAAGCGCTCAACATCACCCTCACCACCACCGCCGATCAAGTGAATTTCGGATTGATCGGCGCTCGCAAGGAACTGCCGAGCCTGCAGCGCATCCTCACCCACCTCGACACCGCGCTCGACGATCTGGAGAAGGTCGCCGGGGTTCGCCCGCTGAGGTCGGTCCCATGAGATCCACCCCATGAGACCCGCATCGCCGCTCCCTTCCGGTGACGCTTGCCACAAGAAGCGCCACCTACCGCGACCTGACTCGACAGTAAGTTACTCGCGAGTATTATCCAGTGGACCACGGCGGTGGACACCGAGCGTTAGTTAGGTGAGCCTTGGCAGCGCCGATCCACCGCCAGGAACTACGGTTACCTGTAGTACACGTCGGCCCGCGTGCGCCAAAGCCCTGCGCAGATGGGCCGATGCCGACCCAAAGAAAGGCCGGGACGCGCCCGTGACTTCCACGACGATCGCCATCGGTACCATCACGACCCTCGTCAGTCTCGTCTGCTGGGCGATCTTCTTCCAGGGCGTCGGGAAGATGGTCCGCACCATCAGCCACGGCCAGAAGATCGACTCAGCGCGAATCTTCCCGATCCTGCCGCGTATCAAGACGGTCGTCGTCGAGTTCGCTGCGCACACCAGGATGGCGAAGTTCCGAACCGTCGGTTGGGCGCACTGGCTGGTGATGGTGGGCTTCCTACTCGGCTTCATCTTCGTCTTCGAGGCCTACGGGCAGGCCTTCGATCCGCACTTCCACTGGCCGTGGCTGGGCACCTGGGGCCCCTACGTGCTGGCCGAGGAGGTCCTGGGCTGGGCCACTGTCATCGGCGGTGTCGCACTGGTGATCGTGCGCCAGCTCAACCACCCCCGTGTCCCGGAGCGCCTGTCGCGGTTCTCGGGCTCGAATTTCGGTGCCGCCTATTTCGTCGAAGCGGTCGTCATCATCGAGGGCCTGGGCATGCTCGGGGTGAAGTTCTTCAAGATCGCCTCGGGCATCGAGCACGCCCCGATCTGGGCGTCACCGACGCTGCACTACCTGGCGATGCCGTTCGAAGGCGCGCCCGAGTGGACCGTCTCGGCGATGGCCGTGATCAAACTGCTCTCGGCGATGATCTGGCTGGCCGTGGTCGGGCGCAACATCAACTGGGGTGTGGCCTGGCACCGGTTCGCGGCGTTCGTCAACATCTACTTCAAGCGTGAGGCCGACGGGGGCGTCGCTCTGGGCGCGCTCAAGCCGATGATGAGCCAGGGCAAGGTCCTCGACATGGAGACCGCCGACCCCGACGTCGACGCGTTCGGTGCCGGCAAGATCGAGGACTTCTCCTGGAAGGGCTGGCTGGACTTCACCACCTGCACCGAGTGTGGCCGATGCCAGAGTCAGTGCCCGGCATGGAACACCGGTAAGCCGCTGTCGCCGAAGCTGCTGATCATGTCGCTGCGCGACCACGGCTACGCCAAGGCGCCCTACCTGCTCGCGGGCGGCAAGCAGGACATGGCCGGCGACGAGGTGGGACTGGTCGACGCCGACGGCAACGTCGATGAAGCCAAGCTCAACGCGATTCCCGAGGAAGCCCGCGCCGAGGCAGCGCGCAAGCTGGTCGGCGAATCGCACGGCGCGCTGGGCGGCGGCAACGGCATCGAGGCCGCCGACGGCGAGTTCGATCCGGCCGCCCTCGGTGCCGTCATCGACACCGAGACCCTGTGGAGCTGCACCACCTGCGGTGCCTGCGTGGAGCAGTGCCCGGTCGACATCGAACACGTCGACCACATCCTGGACATGCGTCGCTATCAGGTGCTGATCGAGTCGGACTTCCCGACCGAGCTCGCCGGCATGTTCAAGAACCTGGAGAACAAGGGCAACCCGTGGGGCCAGAACGCCTCGGCGCGCACCAACTGGATCTCCGAGATGGACATCGAGATCCCGGTCTTCGGCCAGGACGTGGAGACCTTCGAAGGCTTCGAGTACCTGTTCTGGGTCGGTTGCGCCGGCGCATACGAGGATCGCGCGAAGAAGACCACCAAGGCCGTCGCCGAGCTGCTCGACGTCGCGGCGGTGAACTTCCTGGTGCTCGGCGAGGGCGAGACCTGTACCGGCGACTCCGCACGCCGCGCGGGCAACGAGTTCCTGTTCCAGATGCTCGCCCAGCAGAACATCGAGATGCTCGGCGAGGTGTTCGCCACCGCGCCGCAGCAGCGCAAGAAGATCGTCGTCACCTGTGCGCACTGCTTCAACGCGCTGGGCAACGAGTACCCGCAGCTCGGCGCGAAGTACGAGGTCGTACACCACACGCAGCTGCTCAACAAACTGGTCCGGGAGAAGCGCCTGGTGCCGGTCGCCCCGCTCGGCGAGGGCGTCACCTACCACGACCCCTGCTACCTGGGCCGCCACAACAAGGTCTACGACGCCCCGCGTGAGCTGATGGCCGCATCCGGCTCGAACCTCACCGAGATGCCGCGGCACGGCGAACGGTCCATGTGCTGCGGTGCCGGTGGCGCCCGCATGTGGATGGAAGAGCAGATCGGCAAGCGCATCAACATCGACCGGGTCGACGAGGCGCTCGATACTCTCGGCACGCCGAACGGGGATGCGCCGCAGAAGGTTGCCACCGGCTGCCCGTTCTGCCGCGTGATGCTCACCGACGGCGTGACCGCCCGCACGGCGAATACCGAGCAAGAAGGCAAGATCGAGGTCGTCGACGTGGCCCAGCTGCTGCTGGAGTCGGTCAAGCGCGGCGCCCCCGAGGTCAAGCGTGGCGGACGGTACCTCGGTCCCGCATCGGTGCCGACCACCGAACCCGAGCCCGCGGCAGCGCAGGAATCCGAACCGGAGCCGGCTGCGGCTGCGACGGCGGCGGGGGCAACCGCGACGGCCACCGAGGCCAAGCCGAAACCGAAGGTCGGCCTGGGCATGAAGGGCGGCAAGAAGCCGGGGGCGTCGGCGAAGGCCACGGCGCCGACCGAGGCCAAGCCTGCCGATTCCGCACCAGCCGAAAGCAAGCCCGCCGAGAGCAAGCCCGCCGAGAAGAAGCCCGCTGCCAAGGGCTTCGGCATGGGCGCCAAAGCCAAGAAGCCCGGTACGGCCAAGGCCGACGCCGGGTCCGCGGCACCCGCGCCCGCCGAGGCCGAGTCGTCGGCGGCAGTCGAATCCACCGCGGCGGCCACCTCCGCCGACAACCCGCCAGTGGAGAAGAAGCCGGCCGCCAAGGGCTTCGGCATGGGCAAGGCCAAGCGCCCGGGTGCGGCGTCGAACGCCGCGGCCCCGGCCGCGGGGGTGACCGCGCCGGCGGAGAACAAGGTGGCCGAAGCGGAATCGGCGCCCGAGGCAGCAGCCACGGCCGACACCGAGACCGCCGCGACCTCCGGCGGCGCAGCCACTGAGGCAAAGGCGGGGAAGGCCAAGGGCTTCGGCATGGCCGCCGGCAAGAAGCGTCCCGGTGGCATCGGCAAGGCCGCCGCGCCGGACGCGTCGGCGGCACCGGCGGGGACCGCGGCACCGGCTGAGGCGTCCGCTCCGGCGGAGACCGCCGGGGCTCCTGCCGATGGCGGGGCCGCAGCAGCCGAGGATGCATCCGCGACGACCTCCGCAGCTGCTGCCACGGAAGCGAAGCCCGGCAAGGCCAAGGGCTTCGGCATGGCGGCGGGCAAGAAGCGTCCCGGCGGCATCGGCAAGGCGGCACCGGCCGCAGCCGCACCGTCTCCCGAGACAGCAGAGCCCGCGACACCGGAGCCCGCGAGCGAACCGGAGCCGACCCAACCCGCACCCCCGGCGGAACCGGAGACGGCCGAAACCCCAGCCGACACCGAAGCCGATTCGCCTGCCGAGGAATCGGCCCCGTCGCCGAACGGGTCGTCGGACAAGACGATCGCCGAGACCGGCGCATCCAAGGCCAAGGGATTCGGCATCGCCGCGGGCAAGAAGCGGCCCGGCCACTCCTAGTCATCGGGTCGCCACCCCTTATTCGCCAACACCACCTTGGAACCGAACCAAGGTGGTGTTGGCGTTTCGGGGTATCTGTTGTGACACCGTGAGCTCGCCGCGTCGTCGTGGTCACGGTGTCGCGGAAAACCCGTTTGCGCTGGACTGTCACAATTGAACTCGTGAGTAGACCGCATGTATCCCACCTGAACCAGAACCTCAAGCCGCTCGAGCAGTCCCAGAAGCTGCAGAACGTGTGCTACGAGATCAGAGGTCCGGTTCACGCGAACGCGGCGCGGCTCGAGTCCGAGGGACACCGGATTCTCAAGCTCAACATCGGCAATCCGGCGCTGTTCGGGTTCGAGGCCCCCGACGTGATCATGCGCGACATGATCCATGCGCTGCCCTACTCCCAGGGCTATTCGGAGTCCGCGGGGGTGCTGTCGGCGCGCCGCGCCGTGGTCACCCGCTACGAGCTCCTCCCCGAGTTCCCCTACTTCGACGTCGACGACGTCATCCTCGGCAACGGGGTGTCCGAGCTCATCACCATGACGATGCAGGCTTTGCTCAACGACGGCGACGAGGTGTTGATCCCGGCGCCGGACTATCCGCTGTGGACGGCGATGACGTCACTGTCGGGTGGTCGGCCGGTGCACTACCGCTGCGACGAGGACAACGGCTGGAACCCCGACGTCGCCGACATCGCTTCCAAGATCACCGATCGCACCAAGGCGATCGTGATCATCAACCCGAACAACCCGACCGGCGCGGTCTACTCCCGCCAGGTACTCGAGCAACTCGTCGAACTCGCCCGGCAGCACTCGCTGCTGATCATGGCCGACGAGATCTACGACAAGATCCTCTACGACGACGCCGAGCACATCAACGTCGCCTCGCTGGCGCCGGATCTGTTGTGCCTGACCTTCAACGGATTGTCCAAGGCCTACCGGGTGTGCGGATACCGCGCCGGCTGGCTGGTACTGACCGGCCCCAAGGACCATGCGCGCGGCTTCATCGAGGGGCTCGGCATCCTCGCGTCGACCCGCCTGTGCTCCAATGTCCCCGGCCAGCACGCCATCCAGGTGGCCCTCGGCGGCTACCAGAGCATCGACGCACTCGTCGCACCGGGCGGACGCCTGTTCGAGCAACGCAACGTGACCTGGGAGAAGCTCAACAATATCCCCGGTGTCAGCTGCGTGAAACCGATGGGCGCGCTCTATGCCTTTCCGAAACTCGACCCCAACGTGCACGAGATCCACAACGACGAGCTGTTCGTCCAGGACCTGCTGCTACAGGAGAAGATCCTGGTGGTGCAGGGCACCGGCTTCAACCTCACCGACCACAACCACTTCCGGATCGTCACTCTGCCGTGGGCGCGTGACCTCGACGAGGCGATCGATCGGATCGGCAATTTCCTGTCGTCGTACCGACAGTGACCGCCAAACCGCTGGTCGATCTCGATACGCCACTCACTTCGTTCGCGGCTACTCGATCCACGCAGTAACTACCAAACCGCTGGTCGAGTAACCGCCGAGCCGCTAGGCGAGGTGGTGTATCGAGACCAGTCCTCACCCGACGCTCCTTCACTGTGACTCCTTGTCACAGACAACTCTGGACGTATTGCTGTGACGCTTGGTAACGTCTAACACCATTCGATCGTCTCGAAGGGGAGTCGCATGGTCGATTGGCGTATGCAGCGAGTCAACAACGGCGGCGTGTCATTGGCCGTCTTCGAGGTGGCAGGGTCGGCCACCTCCGCCGACGACAGGCACCGGCCAACGGTGCTGCTCGTACACGGCTGGCCGGACACCCACCATCTGTGGACACATGTCGCACCGGCGTTGGCCGCCGACAACCACGTCGTCGCCTATGACTGCCGCGGGTTCGGCCAGAGCGACCGACCCGACGGGGACGCCGCCTACCGGCTCGAGGCGCTCGCCGACGACCTGTTCGCAGTCGCCGACGCTGTGAGCCCCGATCGGCCCGTCCATGTGATCGGCCACGACTGGGGGTCGGTGCAGGCGTGGGAGGCGGTCACCCGGCCCGGCGCGGAAGACCGGATCGCGTCCTTCGTCTCGGTATCGGGACCCAACCTCGATCAGCTCGGCACGTGGGCCCGGCAGAAACTACGGCGACCCACTCCGCGCAACCTGGGTCACGCCGCGGCGCAGGTGGGTTCGTCGGCGTACACCGTGTTCTTCCAGCTGCCGGTGCTACCGCGGATGTTCTTCGGTGTCGCCGGTTCTGCGGCGGTGTGGCGCGAGTTCCTGCACCGGGTGGAGGGCACCCCACGCGACCGGGTGATCGTGGGTGACACCCTGCGACAGGACATGGTCTCAGGGCTTCGGCTGTACCGCGCCAACATTCGCGCCAAGCTGATCGATCCGCGGACCCGATCGACCCTGGTCCCGACCCTCGAATTGGTCAACGAACGCGACATCGCCTTGCGACCGGCAATCTTCGATGACACCTACCAGTACGCGCAGCGCTTGTGGCGCCGCTCTACCCCAACCGGTCACTGGCTGCCCTACACCAACCCAGACCATCTGGTGCGCAGCGCATCCGACTTCATCGCAACGCAGGCCGCGCGGTCGACGCCCGACATCGCCGCCCGGATGGACCGCACCCGCGTGTTCGGTGCACCGCATGCGTTGTCGGGGAAGCTGGCCGTGATCACCGGAGCCGGCAGCGGCATCGGGCGCGAGACCGCGTTCGCTTTGGCCGAGCAGGGATGTGAGTTGGTCGTCGCCGACATCGACCTCACCAGGGCCGACGAGACGGCCCGTCAGAGCAAGGCACTGGGCGCGCAGGCCACGGCCTACGAGGTCGACGTCGCCGATGTCGAGGCGGTGACCGAGTTCGCCACGCGAGTGCGCGATCGACACGGAACCCCCGACCTCGTCGTCAACAATGCCGGGATCGGCCTGGCCGGAGGCGCGTTGGCCGCCACCGACGATCAGGTCGACCGACTACTCGACGTGAATCTGCGCGGGGTCATCTCCGGCAGCAGGGCGTTCGGCCGGCAGATGGTGGAACGCGGGATCGGCGGGCACATCGTCAACGTGGCGTCGGCGGCGGCCTTCACCCCGCAGCGCTCCCTAGGGTTGTATGCCGCTTCCAAGGCGGGTGTGCTGCTGTTCTCGGAATCGTTGCGCGCCGAGCTCGGCGAGCATCGGATCGGGGTGTCGGCGATCTGCCCCGGCATCGTGGACACCAACATCGTCGGCGCCACCCCGATCGCGGGCCTGCAGGCCGATGATGAGGACGCCGAACGGCGACGCCTCGACGGCCTGTACCGTCGCCGGGGATTCACACCCGACCGCGTCGCCCGCGCCATCGTCGACGCGATCGTGCACAACAAGGCCGTCGTGCCGGTCACCCCGGAAGCCGCGATCGGTTACCGCATCTATCGATTCGCGCCGTGGCTGTCGCGGATCGCCGCGCGCCGGAAAGTGACGGGGTAGCCCCATGATCGGCCAACCGCTCGATGTCGACAGCTCCGATCCCGGGCCGGTCGAGTTGCATGCCCGCAACGTGACCTTCGACTGGACCGAGACCCCGCTGCACTGGATACCCGGCCACCCGGTCGCATCGAACTTCATCAGCGTGCTCAATCTGATGCTGCCGGAGGGCGAACGATGGTTCGTGCAGACCTACAACGAGGCGCTGCCCCTGGTCGCCGACGACGAGCTCGCGGCGTCGATGCGCGGATTCATCGGCCAGGAGGCCATGCACGCCGAAGCCCACGACCATGTGCTGTGGGAATTCCTGGACATCCACGGCATCGACCCCCGGCCATATCAGCGGCAGATGGAATGGATCTTCCGCAAAGTGTTGGGTCCCATGGACTCCGGAACACCAGTTGCCCGGCGCAAGCACCTGATCGAACGCCTCTGGCTGATCGCGGCGCTCGAGCACTACACCGCCATCCTCGGGGATTTCGCCCTCAACAACACCTGGGTCGAGACAGGTGCCGACCCCGCAATGACCGACCTGTTCACCTGGCATGGCGCCGAAGAAGTGGAGCACCGTGCGGTGGCCCACGATGTGGCGGTCCATTTCGGTGACAGTTATCTCCGCCGCGGCCGCGCGATGCTGGTGGTGCTACCCATCCTGCTCGTGCTGATCCATCGAGGGTTCGGATTCATCATGAAGCAGGATTGCACGGTGCACTACAACTTCTTTCAGCGCCAGTACCATTACTACCGCGGGGTGCGTGCCGGTGTGCTGCCGAAGATGCGCAAGATCGTGTGGGCCACCTTCAGCTACTTCCGCCCCGGTTTCCATCCCAACGAGATCGGCAGCACCGCGCAGGCGGTGGCCTACCTCGCGGCATCACCGGCAGCGCGCAACGCAAGGTGATCCGGTGAATCAGCGCGCGCACCCGCACAGCACCGAGATGACTTCTCCCCCACCGCATCTCTATGGCCGTTGGCGGCACGATCCGTTGCTGTTGGCCGGCACCATGATTGCGAAGATGTGGTGGCCGTTCTGGCGTCCACTGGCACCGCTGCACGAGCCGCCCACCGACGACGGCGTACGGACCCTGCGGGTCATCGACCGCACCGTGGTGGCCGAGGACGAGAATGTGGTGGCCCTGACCTTCGGCGCCCCGGATGGCGGTCCGCTCCCGCAGTGGCATCCCGGCGCGCACCTCGACCTGCTGCTGGCCTCGGGCCGTATGCGCGAATACTCACTGTGCGGCGACCCCGCCGACCGCCTCCACTACCGGATCGCGGTGCGGCGCATCCCCGACGGCGGTGGCGGATCGATCGAGGTCCACGATACCGTGACCGTGGGCACCGATGTGTCGGTCAAGGGACCACGCAACGCTTTCCCGTTGTCGATCCCCGGGCACGGATCGCCGGCACGCACGGTTCGCTTCATCGCCGCCGGCATCGGCATCACCCCGATCCTGCCGATGCTCGCCGCGGCCGAGCGCTTCGAACTCGACTGGTCGATGGTCTACACCGGGCGCAGTCGCGCGTCGATCCCGTTCGTCGACGAGGTGGCCCGCTACGACGATCGGGTGGTGATCCGCACCGACGACGAACACGGACTACCCTCGATGGACGACCTGTTGGGACCGCTCGACCCGCACACCGGCCGCGCCCCGTCCGGACTCGCGGTGTACTGCTGCGGACCGGTGCCCATGTTGGAGTCCCTACGCGCCCATCTCGCCGACCGACCGGACATCGAACTGCATTACGAACGGTTCAGCCCACCCCCGGTCGAGGACGGCGAGCCGTTCACGGTCACCATCGCCTCGACCGGCCGGCAGGTCGAGGTGAGCGCCGACGAGACTGCGCTGGCGGCCTTGCGGCGTGAGGTCGGATCGGTGCCGTACTCGTGTCAGCAGGGCTTCTGTGGCACGTGCAAGGTGAGAATGTTGTCCGGCGAGCCCGATCACCGCGACAACATCCTCACCGAACCCGAACGAGCCGGCGGCGCATTCCTCACCTGCGTGTCACGCGGTCGCGGGGACCTCACGCTCGAGCTGTGACGCTTCGGTGTCGGGCTGGGCGCGGTGGCCTCGCGGTGCGCCCCGCAGCAGAATCAACGCAGCGAGCGCAGCGGCCGAAGTGATGGCGACGGCCACCCACACCGCGCCGTGGAGTCCGTCGACGAACACCTCCTGCACCGCGATCCGGATCGGGTCGGCCACCGTCGCGGGCGCCTGTCGCGCCACCTCCACGCCGGCCATCACCGAGTCCTCGGCGAGGCCCGACACGGTCTGCGGCAAACCCAACGCAGACAGTCGATCCGCCACCCCCGTGGTGTAGACCGAGGTGAGCACCGATCCCAACACCGCAACGCCCAGGGTGCCGCCGATCTCGCGGGTGGTGTCGTTGACCGCCGACCCCGCGCCGGCCTGCTCGGGGTCGAGCGCGTCCATGATCACCTGTGTGCACGGCCCGGAGATGAACGCGAGGCCCATCGCCATCAGCGACATCGACCAGATGATCAATTCCCAATACCCCGAGGTTCGCGACGACACCTCGACCAGGGCGAAGCCGCCGGACATCAGCAGCGCCCCGGCCACCGCCACCAGTCGCGGCCCGAACCGATGCGACAGCGCCATCGCCACCGGTGAGAACACGGCCATCACCACTGCGAACGGCACCGTGCGCAGGCCGGCCTCGAGCGGACCGTAGCCCTTGACCGCCTGGAAGAACTGGGTGATCAGGAAGATGAAGCCGAACAGTGCGAAGAAGGCGACGCTGATCATCGCTGCGGCGGTGGCGAAGTGGCGGTTGGCGAACAGCCGCACGTTGAGAATCGGATGGTCCACGGTGAGCTCACGCCACGCGAACAGGCCCAGCGCCACCACTGCGACCACCAGACCGCCGATCGTCCGCGGGTCGGTCCACCCGAAGTGCGGCCCCTCGATCACCGAATAGGTCAGCAGGCCCAGGCCCACCACCGACAAGGCGAGTCCGGGCAGATCGAACCGGGAGACGCGCGCGGGCCGGGTGCCCGGGACCACCGCGACGATGGCGATCACGGCGAGTGCGGCGAGCGGCAGATTCACCCAGAACACCGAAGCCCAGGTGTAGTGCTCGAGCAGCCAGCCACCCAGCACCGGACCGATCGCCACCGCGATACCCGAGGTCGCGGCCCAGATACCCACCGCCGCAGCACGTTCGCGTGACCCGACGAAGATCGAGACGATGATGGCGAGGGTGGCGGGAAACACCAGCGCGGCGAACAGGCCGAGTCCGGCGCGTGCCGCGATGAGCTGCCCGAGGGTCTGCGAGGACGCGGCGAGGGCGGAGACCGCGGCGAAACCGGCGATGCCGCTCAGCAGCATCCGCCGATGTCCGAAGCGGTCACCGAGGTAGCCGCCGGTGAGCAGCAACCCGGCGAACACCAGGGTGTAGGTGTCGACGATCCACTGCAGCCCGGAAATCCCGGCATCGAGATCGCGCGCCATGGTGGGCAGCGCGACGTTGACGATCGTGTTGTCGACCATCACCAACAGCTCGGCAAAGCAGAGGGCCGCCAGGGCCCACCAACGAGTACGCATGGTCTTTCCTCCGAAGAAGCGGATATTTAGAACGCTGTCATAGTGTTGTAGCACGTTGTTCTATTCAAGTAGAACGCCGTGCTAGTAGGGTTGTCAACATGTCGCCGACCAAGAATCCGCGCACCCGCGCGACGGAGGTTCGCGCCAACCTGCTGTCCGCGGCGCGCACATTGCTCGAGCGGGAGGGTCCGTCGGCCTTGACCGTGCGGGCGGTGGCGACCGAAGCCGGCGTGGCGCCGATGGGCGTCTACAACCATTTCGACGGCAAGGACGGCCTCCTCGACGCGGTCGTCACCGACGGTTTCCGGGACTTCAGCACGCATATCGCGGCGGTCGACGCCGATGCTTCGGCGCGACTTCTGGCCAGCGGGCACAGGTATCGCGAGTTCGCGGTGGCCCACCCCCGTCTCTACGAGCTGATGTTCTCCACCGAGTGCCACGCCGACGACGAAGTGGCGGCGGCCGCCTTCGGGGTCCTCGTCGACATCGTGCGATACGGCCAGGCAGCAGGCGTCATCCGCGACGGCGACCCCGTGGCGCTGGCCGCGCAGACATGGGCCTGCGTTCACGGGGCGGTGAGCCTGGAACTGACGTCGGCGCATCCGCCGTTCGTCGACGCCGCCGCGAACTACGAGGACGTCCTGCTGTTGATCGCCCGGGGCCTGGCACCGTGACCCGAGAGCGGCAGTCGATCTGGGAGAATGTCGCGGTGACCGAATACCGGATCGACGATCTCGCACGCGCCGCCGGCACCACGACCCGCAACGTCCGCGGCTACCAGGACCGCGGTCTCCTGCCCCGGCCGTTGCGCCGCGGCCGGATCGCGATCTACACCGACGCACATCTGGCGCGCCTCAAAGTGATCAACGACCTTCTCAAACGAGGCTTCACGATCCGCCACATCGGCGAGTTCCTGTCGGGTTTGCAGCGTGGCGAGAATCTGGCCGAGGTACTCGGCGTCGAAGAGCTCGTCTCCGAGCCGTGGTCGACGGCGACCTCGACGACGATCTCCGCCGACGAGCTGCGCGACCTGCTCAACTCGGGGAATCCCGCACACTACGAGCGGCTGGCCGCCTACGGGCTGATCGAGGCCGACGGACCCGGCGACCCACCAGAGCGGTACACGATCCTCGACCAGGAGACCGTGTCCGCCTACGGACGTCTGGTGAAGCTCGGTCTGCCGTTGAGCGGCATCCTCGATGTACACGGTCGGCTCGACCACGAGATGTCGGCCGTCGCGGAGATCGTCATCTCGGCCGGCCGACGCGCCGTGACCGAGGGCCACGAGGATGGGTGGATACCTCGCACCGCAGCCGAATCTGACTGGGCAGCACAACTTTTGGGGGAGCTGAGACGAGCCGGTTCGGTGTCGGCGCACAACGCGCTCGACCGTGCTCTCGATCGCGACCTGGCTCGCCAGCTCAACGACTACCTCAACCGGGCGCGCGCGTCGGCCACGGGCCCTGCGGACATTCCGCCCGCACAATAGACCGGGGCCCGCGACCTCCGCCTCGTCAGAACGGCACGACGATCGGCGGAAGCCCAGGAATCGGATTGGGAATGGTCCGCTGCTGGGGTGGAGGCGGTGCCGGGATCGGCGCCGGAGCGGGGGCCGGCGGAGGCGGTGGCGCCGGTTCGCCCGGAGTACGCCGCTGTGGCGGACCACCCGGCGCCGGATCGGTGGCCGACCACGTGGGCTCTGGCGGTGGGGGTGGGACGTACTGCGCGGCCGGTCGCCGCGCCGCGTCGAGTTGCGTCGGCTCCACCTGACCGGGATTCACCGGATCGGGCTGCTTCGGCCCCGAATCGTCGTCGCCACCGCCGGCAGGGTCGGCCAGGGCCGACGTCTGTTCGTCGCCGACGAATGCGGACAATCCGTCGGGGTTGTCGACATCGTCGCCGGCGAACGCTGCGATCACCGCAGCGAAGACCAGTGCGGTGCCGACGCCGATGATGGCGCAGACCGCGACGATACCGAGGGCGACCCGAGGTTTGGCGAGCCACTGCCGCTTCTCGGCAGGCCGATCCGACGTCGGATCCGTGGCCGGATCGGGCGGCGTCTGCGCCGTGGGGGCCGGTGTCGGCATCGCGCCGCCACCGGCATGCGGCGAGCGCGGCTCCACTACCAGGACCGGTAGCTCGGTCTGCGCTTCGATCGTCGCGACGAGATCGGGAGATGAGTCGTGACCGGTCGAGAGCACTACCGAGCCGACGTGTCCCGGCGCGGTCAGTTCCGCCGTGTGACACATTGCGGCGACATCGCGTTGGCCAGGTCGGCGCATGCGGTCGCGGCGATCAGCGACCACCGCCGCGGTCTCCGGGTCGATCGTCGATACGTGCGCACCGTTCTCGGTGATGTTCACCAGCAGAAACAGCGGCGACGGGTCGATGTCCCGCGCCCGTTGACTCTCCGCGACCTCACGCAGAAAGCCGGCACTGAGTCGGCGCACCGGAGATCTGGTCGTGGCGGCGGCGCCGCGACCGACGGTTGTCACAGAATGAGTCATGGGACCTGATGCCCTGCGGTTTCGAGCAGTTCCGGACCGCACGCCGGCTGGTTGCCGGTTCTCCAAATGACATGGCGATCATCGATCAACCGACCTCGGCACGACGGATCGTCCCAGCGTGCCGCGTTCCCGACAGTAACACGCATCATCGCAGGACACAGTTACAGCCGCATCGCCGGCACAGCCTTGCCGGGCCGGTGCCCGTCAGCCGGGCAAGATGATCGGCGGCAACCCGGGAATCGGGTTGGGGATCACGCGCTGACGCGGACGCGGGCGTGGACGCGGCTGATTCTGCTGCTGTTGGGTCGGCTCGCTGGTGGTGGTGGACGGCGGTGGTGGCGGGGGCGGCGTGTAACGTGCCGCCGCCACCCCCGCGTCCACCACATCGGCCGGGTCCGCATAGGTCGACGTGGGGGCGTCAGTGGTGTGGGTGGCAGCCGACGATGCGGTCGGCCGCTCGGCCGGGTCGCCGTCACCGCTGGCCCCGAATGCGACAGTCACCGCGATCGCCGCTACCACTCCCGCAGCGCCGACGCCCACCAGCAGCCTTGTCGGCATGCGCGGCCGCGACTTTCCGGCGGGCACCGACGGCACCGCAGCGGCGGGTTCGAGAGACCAGTCGCGCGGGTCGTAACCACCCGGGGGCGGGGACGGAACGTCGGTGACCGTGCGCGGTGCCGGGTCGTCGAGCGTCGCGGGGGCATCGAGCAGATATGGGTCGCCGGCTGTGCTCCGCTCGGGTTCGCCGTGGGGCGAAGGTGGCTGACCGGCACGCGCCGCGACATCGTCCGGCCGATGACCGTGGCGATCGTGGGTGGCGGTCACCACTGCAATCGGCTCGGTGATCGGTGTCAGCACATCATCGATCCACGCGACGGGGAAGTCCCCCGATTGAGTGGGTTGCGCGACCGGCTCGGCGTCAGCAGGTTCTGCGGCAACGGATTCCGCGGCAACGGATTCTGCGGGAATCGGTTCGGGGGCAACGGATTCTGCGGGAATCGGTTCGGGGGTAACGGATTCGGGGGCAACGGTGTCGGCGCCGAGGAGTTCCGCGTCGACAGCCTCCGAACCACCGTCACTGTGCGGGAATTCGGTTGTCGCCGAGTCGATGAGCTGCGCCCCGATCGCCTCGCTCGGCATCGGACCGGCCGGCCGCTCGACGACCGATTCACCGACCTCATCGTGCGCGTCATGGCGGCTACGCGGGCCCGCGTCGACCGCCGTCCCGATCGCCAGGACGGGCCACGGTGTGCGCGCGGCGAGCGCCGTGAGCAGACCCGGCCATGTCTGGTGTCCTGGCGCGAGCACCACCGACCGCACGGATTCGGTGGTGGTCGTGGCCACCTCGTCGCAGAGTCGGACGACCTCGTCGGCCAGTGATGCCGTCGCCTCGTCCAGGTCACGTTGGGCGACACGAAAGAACCGCACGTGCTCACGGCCCATGATGAAGGTCGCATCCGCGGTGGCCAGCCGAGCGCGGGCTCGTGCGGCAAGCGTGAGTAACTCCGCGGTCCACTCGTCACCGGTCGGCTCGGCAACACGACCGGTGCTCACGAGATGATCGGCGAGGAGCTGATCGAGCACGTCTGGACGGATACCGGCGGCGGTGCGCTCCCCGATCACCGCTTCCAGTCGCGGGTCGGCCAGCCCCACTCGTAGACCGCCGGGCCGCACGTCGATCACGACGAACGGCAGCTCTGGCGGGATGGCGAGCGCGTTCTGCTGGGCCGAGACGTCAGCGAGAACCGACCGGTCGATCGGACGTGCGTCGAAGTCGGTGGTCGCGTCGACCGACCGATCGTCATCCGTCGAGTCGTCTGTCATCCGATCCGATGCCCTGCGTCCGTGAACACTTCCCCCGGGTGCGCGCCTCGGCGACAACGTCGCTCCATGGCACGCGGTCACGACACTAACATGACCGCCTCACACGTGCGGTCGGGCGATCTCCGGAGCCATCGGATCGCCGCCGGATGCCAGGTCTGCGGGAAAGTAAGAGACCGCAGGCCGCATGGGGCCGCCGAGCGCATGCAACCGCCACCCCGCCGACTGCCAGGCGCCGGCGTCCAGGCAACGCCGACCGTCGACGATGACCCGAGCGCGCACGACGTCGGACAGTTCCTCGGGCACCATGTGCACGAACTCCGCCCACTCGGTCGCCACGACGACGGCGTCGGCGGCCTCACAGGCTTCCACCGCGCTGTCGGCATAGCCCAGCGTCGGATACAGACGACGCGAGTTTCCCGTCGCCTTGGGGTCGAAAACCGTCACGGTGGCGCCGCGCAGCGCCAACTGACCGGCGACGTTGAGTGCGGGCGAGTCCCGCACGTCGTCGCTCTCCGGTTTGAACGCGGCCCCCAGGATCGCGATGTTGGTGCCCAACACGTCGCCGCCGACCGCGTCGGCGACCAGGTCGACCAGCGCGCCGCGGCGACGGGTGTTGATGGCGTCGACCTCCCGCAGGAACCGCAGCGCGCGCCCGGCGCCCACTTCATCGGCGCGGGCCAGGAACCCGCGGATGTCCTTGGGCAGGCAACCGCCGCCGAATCCCAGTCCGGCATTGAGGAATCGACGACCGATGCGGTTGTCGTAGCCGATCGCATCGGCCAGGGTGGAGACATCGGCGCCCACGTTCTCGCAGATCTCGCTGACCGCGTTGATGAACGAGATCTTGGTGGCCAGGAAGGCATTCGCCGATACCTTGACCAACTCTGCGGTGGCCCAGTCGGTTCGAACGAACGGTACGCCGGATTGCAGCATGTCTCGGTAGATCTCAGCGAGCACTCGCGCCGCGCGGGTGTCGTCGCGGTCGGGATCGGCGCCCAGCACCAGTCGGTCGGGTTCGAGGGTGTCCTCGACGGCGAAACCCTCCCGGAGGAACTCCGGGCTCCACACGAGTTCGACGTGTGTGTCAGGTGCGGCGAGCACCGCGATCCGCTGTGCGAGTGCTGCCGCGGTCCCCACCGGCACCGTCGACTTGCCGATGATGAGGTGGTCGCCGCGGACCAGCGGCGTCAGGGCGTCGACCGCCGCCTCGACGTGCGACAGGTCGACCCCGTACCCGCGACGCTGCTGCGGGGTGCCGACGCCGAGGAAATGCACCGAGGCGAAGTCGGCTGCCTCGCGGTGATCGGTGGTGAAGCGCAGCCGTCCGGCGGCCAGATTGCGACGCAACACATCGGACAGTCCGGGCTCGAAGAACGGGACCTCGCCGTTCTGGAGCCGCGCCACCTTGTCGGCGTCGACATCCACACCCAGTACGTCATGTCCCAGCTCGGCCATGCAGGCCGCGTGGGTGGCCCCGAGGTAGCCACACCCGATCACCGTCAACTTCATGGTTCTGTGGGTACGCGGGGTATCCGTCGTCGACGCTACGGTGACGTGACCCGCCCCGATCGATCAGGTGAACACCAGGTCGTCGACGGTGAACGCGGCCCGAATCGGGCGCGGTGTCCTCAGTCGGCGGGCTGGGTGAAGTTCAGATATGCACGCGACGGCGTCGGGCCGCGTTGGCCCTGATACTTCGAACCGACCGACGAGCTGCCGTAGGGATGTTCGGCCGGGCTCGACAGCCGGATCAGGCAGAGCTGGCCGATCTTCATTCCCGGCCACAAGGTGATCGGGAGGTTGGCGACGTTCGACAACTCCAGGGTGATGTGGCCGGAGAACCCAGGGTCGATGAAACCGGCCGTCGAATGCGTCAGTAATCCGAGGCGCCCCAGTGAGGACTTACCTTCCAGACGTCCGGCGAGGTCGTCGGGCAAGGTGCAGACCTCGAGGGTTGAACCGAGCACGAACTCGCCCGGGTGCAGGACGAACGGTTCGCCCTCCGCGGGTTCGACGAGAGACGTCAGTTCATCCTGCCGCTGCGCCGGGTCGATGTGGGTGTACTTCGTGTTGTTGAAGACACGGAAGAGCCGATCGAGTCGCACATCCACGCTGGACGGTTGGACCAGCGCGGGATCGAACGGCTCGAGCGCCAACCGTCCGTCGGCGATCTCGGCACGGATGTCGCGGTCGGAGAGGAGCACGTTGTGAGGTTATCCGACGCGGGCCGGTGAACGACGGATGGCCGCCGGCTGTCGAACCGAATGCGAATCGTTCCGAAGCATGGTCAACGGGTCGAATCGTCTTCTACAGTGAGCCGCGTGATGCTCGCGTGATCGCTGCGTGACATGCGCGAGACAACGACCGTAGGTGGGTCCGGGGCGAACCCGGCGTCGCGTGTGGGAAAAAGGGGCACATGCGCAAGCGTGGGGGTCGGCTTTGTCGGATGTGAGTGGTCACGCCGGACGGCGGGCGCTGGTGGTGGGGATCGCCGTAGTAGTGGTGACCGCGGTGGCGATGTCGTTCGGCACCGAGCGGGGCGTCGGCGCACTGGCCTCGGCGGCGCCGACCGTACCGTCGGCTGCAGTCCCATCGAGGACGACGGCCGACCCAGAGGAATGCGTCGGGTCACGGTTCGCGACCTTCGGCGCCGTCTACGACGCGATCTTCGATTCGTTGCTACCGACGATGCCTGCCGATATCCAGCAGCGTGCACCGTCGATCAAGGCGCGCGCCCATCGCGATATGCAGGGGCTGCGAATCTCGAAACTCGCGGTCTCCAATCACCCCTACGACCTCGGCGCCGACGACGAGGACCCGATCATGACCTACCGGGACCCGATCTCGCAGTGGATCGTCACGCAGTTGCTCAACGTGCGCAACGGCGAGGCCACCGAGGCGGTTCCGGCGGAGAACCTGACCGTCGCGCAGGCGGTCGAGACGGTGTGGCTGTACCTGTACGTCACGGTGATGGTTCCGCTCACCATTGCACGCCGGACCATACCGTCGATCGCGACGATCGCCGGGCCGATCTCGGTCGGCACGTTGATCACGTTGCCGATCCTGCTGGGGGTGTTTGCCGCGACACAGGTGTACCAGGCCGTGAGTGCACGTCTGGTCGAGGCGTGCATCGTGTCGGTGACGCATTCGGAGAAGGAGAATGCCGGCAAGTCGGTGAAGGATCTACGCTTCACCCGGGCCGTGCCCGGCCTGCTGCGCGACATCGCCGGTCAGGTGGACCTCGCCGACCCGGAGAACTGCCCGTCGATCGGCACGCTGCCGCTGTCGCGGATCGTCGAGCGTACCTCGAATTATCTCCAGTCGATCACCACTGATTCGGCAACCGATCGCCGGATCGCTGCGATGGGTGACGGTGTGGCGCAGTGGATGCGGAACACCCGGGTCCATCAGAATCTCATCCCGGCCGATCCCGCCGACTACAACACCGCCGAGTACGCGATCTCACAGATCGGCGTGTTGATCCCGTACGTCGGTGGCGCACCACTCGACGTGGTGATCGGGTTGAGCCACAACCGCAATCAGGGTGCCGACTTCGCGGCGACGGCCCCGATCGCCGATCTTTCGGTGACGAAGACGTTGACCGCGGCTTACTACGCGTACGCATTGACCGCACACATGGTCGAGTTGGCCTGGTCGGAAGCCGGGGTCGATCCGGCCGCCGCCCTGCTCAACGACCTGCTTCCCGACGCCGGCATCACTGCGGACATGATCCCGAAGTCCACCGGCCTCGTCGGCGCACCCAACCTGTATGGACTTGTGGTGTACCACAACGTATTGCGGTCGATGTGCCTGGCCGAGGACAAGCGTCCGGCTGGAACGGGAGCGACAACGAAGCGAGGGTCGGTGTCGGCTGCGCGGTGGTAATGGACGCCGTCAGGCCCGGCGGCGAGGCCGCACGGCCCGCTCGGTGATCGCCAGCACCACGCGCCGAGGCGCAAACCGGTTCGAGACGGCCATGATTCGGTTCTGCATGCCATCGACCACGCTCGGTTTACCGGCGTCCAAAGCACGCAAGGCGGTGTCGACGACCTGGCGTGTCGAGCGCCGCGCACCGACAGCCGCGTCGTCGGAACCAGCCACGTCGAAGAACTCGGTATCGGTGGCGCCCGGACACAGAGCGAGAACCTTCACACCGTGCTGCCGACCCTCCCACCAGAGAGCCTCGCTCAGCGACAACACATACGCCTTCGTGGCGCCGTAGACCGCCATGTGTGGGATCGGTTGAAACCCTGCGGTACTGGCCACATTGACGATGGTTCCGGCGCCACGCTGCGCCATCCGCTGAAAGAAGACCGTGGTGAGATCGGTCAGGGTAGCGACGTTGAGGGACACCTCGCCACTGATCCGCCCTGGGTCGGCGTCGACGAGATCGCCGTGGGTGCCGAAACCCGCGTTGTTGATCACCATGTCGACGGTCAGTTTTCGCTTGTCGATCTCGGTGATCAGGGTGTGCGCAGCCCCCGGTACCGACAGGTCGCAGGCGATGACCTCGGCGCGAATGCCGTGCCGGCCGGCCAGTTCATCGGCCAGTGCGGCGAGCTTGGCCTCTGTGCGGGCAACGAGGATCAGATGAGAACCCCTGGCCGCCAGCGTGCGGGCGAACTCGGCGCCAATGCCGCCGCTGGCGCCGGTGATGAGTGCGGTTGTGTCGCGGTGGTCCACGGTTCGCTCCTGTCGGTCAGGCTGTCGGAAGGTTGAGGATGCCGAGCCCGGCGAACGCGAGGTCGGCGAGAATCTCGGCGTGACGCTCCAATTGGGGGCCGCGGTCCGCGGGTGTGCCGGCGTCGGCGAGACTCTTGATGCCGTGGAAGGCACCCACGAGGACAGTCGCCACCCCGCCCGCGTCGAGTTCGGCACGGAATTCTCGCGTCTTCTGGCCGGCTCGGATGATGCCGGCGAGCAACTCCACCCACGCATCGGTCGGCTGGGCCACGTTCCCGTCGAGCGCGCCGTCGGCACCGAGTTCGCCGGCCAGCCGGACGACGCTCCAGGCACCGGGTTCGTGCTTGAGCAGGTCGAGCATCGCCGGGAGCAGGTCGGCCAGCTGCTCGGTCGGTGTCTGGTGGGCCAGGACCCGCTTCTCCACCTGGTCGACCCATCGTTGCTCTTGGTCGGCGATGACAGCCGAGGCCAACGCCGCCTTGGACGGGAAGTAGAAGTAGAACGCACCTTTGGTGAGTCCCGATGTTTTGATGAGCTCACTGAATTTAGTTGCCGAATAGCCCTTTTCAGCGAATCCGATGGCCGCGACCTCGAGCAGGCGGGCTCGCGTTGCGGCGCCTTTGGCCGTGGAAGGTTGTGGAGAGCTCACACCTGCCAAGAGTAAACCTGTCGGTTGGTTTTTACAAACCTCCCGGTAGGTTCTTCGCCCGTGCTGGAGTGACGGACGCCTGCTCAGCCCTGTGCGCTGGGCCGGACGGCCAGTTCGGCGACGGCCGGTGCAAGCCGCCGCGGGACGAGTTGGCTGACTGCAACGGCGACCAGGTTGTACAGCCCGTCCACGACGCTGGGCTTGCCCGCATCGAGAGCCCGAAGCGCCGTGTTGACGACCTGGCTCGTCGACCGTCGCGGTCCGACGGAATCGGCGTTGGCGCCGGCAGCTTCGAAGAACCCGGTGTCGGTGGCCCCCGGACACACGGCGAGCACCTTGACCCCGTTCTGCTTCCCCTCCCACCACAGCGCCTCACTGAGAGACAGCACGTAGGCCTTGGTGGCCGCGTATACGGCCAAGTGCGGAACCGGTTGGAAAGCAGCGACACTCGCCACGTTGATGATCGCTCCTGCGCCCAGTTGTGTCATCCGTGACATGTAGACGGCGCAGAGGTCGGTCAACACCCCGACATTGAGTGCGACCGCGTCACGAATCCGCGCCGGATCGGACTCCGCGAAATCGGCGTGCATCCCGAACCCAGCGTTGTTGACCAGGATGTCGACGGCGAGTCCCCTACGATCGAGTTCCTCGACGACGTCGTCGGACGCGCACGGCTCCGACAGATCCGCCGCCAGGTACTCGGCACGTATGCCATGACTGTCGTGCAGGTCGGTGGCGAGTTCCTTGAGCTTGGCCTCATTGCGCGCGACCAAGATGACATTGGCTCCGCGGGCAGCGAGACCCGTCGCGAAAGCGGCGCCGATACCTCCACTGGCGCCGGTGATCAGGACGGTCTTGTCGCGGTAGTCCACGCGTGACTCCTTCGTCGGGCATGTGCGGTCCGTCGAGTATGGAACCCACCTGCACCCCACGTCTGCCGAACGGCAGTCACCGCCACCGAACGACCCGTCACACCATCCACCGGGGCGTCGGCATCACCGCATGTCCGACCGTTTGCTAGGCTGTCGTTCGCGAGTCTCGGCTCGCACGCCGATGTAGTTCAATGGCAGAACATCAGCTTCCCAAGCTGAATACGCGGGTTCGATTCCCGTCATCGGCTCCACGTTTGAGTCAGATCGTGCTCAATACTCACTGTGAGCGCAGATGCCAACCACAGACGCTGTCCACGGCAAGAGGCGGGACAAGCGGCGCGTTTCGGGCTTGGACACGTCGCGAAGGGCCTGGCGTGATTCGTGAACCTGACGGCGTCGGCGTTCTGGTGAGCGGAAGTTTTGGCTATGACTTCGACCATGGCCAAGCAACGTCGGGTTCCCGTACGGCAGCGCCGGAACGGACCAAAATGGCGGTCCGGTCTCGAAGGTGCCGCCGTCTCCCCCACGCCGACTCCGGCGTGCGGGGGATCGGAGGTTCGTTCGTTCACGCGAATGAACTTCCGACCTTTCGTGATCGGCTGCGCGGGGCCGCACCACGGACGGTACATCGGCACAATTCGGCTGCACCCACCAAAAGCCACCTCGAAACCATCTGTCCCCCAATAGATTATGCGCCGCAATGTCGTTGCTTCCGGTCCGACCCGGATGGCCGCTGACACTCCTGATCGAGACAACTCCCGACCACCCCCTTGGCAGAGTCCGACCTCCACATCCGCTACGGTCGGCCCGTCCGGCTGATCGTGCCGATCATGCCGTCGGGGAATCAAAGGGGAACTCTCATGCAATTGTCGCGTGTGCGCACGACGTCGCTCAAGATGATCGCCGGTGCGGTCACCGTGTCCGCAGCAGTCCAGTTCGGCCAGCTCGCCGGGCCTGCCGCCGCAGCTGCGCCGGCGGTGCAGCCGGTGACCACTGCGCCGGCGCAGCTGACGACTGGTGCGTCCGAACAGGTGATGAAGGTGATCCCGTCGACGCAGTCGGATCGGCTCACCGGGAAGCCGGCGGCAACCACTCCGACCGATGTCGCCGATGAGGTGATCGTGCTGCCGGCATCCGCGATTCCGACCAGGGCACCCAACGTCAACCCGTGGGCCTTCACCCCCGCCGACTGGCAGCGAATCGGCAGCGATGCGCAGACCGGCGCGCAGGTCGCGGGCTATGTCACCTTGGTGCCCCTGTTGGCCTTCGAGACCGTGGCGCTCATCGGCGGCGCGGCAGCGGGAGGCGTGATCGGCGCCGCGATCGGTGCCGGCATAGGCGGCCTGGCCGGCGGGATCGGCGCGATTCCCGGCGGTGTCATCGGCGGAGTGATCGGAGTTCCGGTCGGATTCGTGGCCGGAGCGGCGGCGACCCTCGCGGTCAGTTGGACGGCTGCGGGTGTCGGTGCGGCACTGGGCGGCGTCGGTACTGCGATGATGATTCACGACGAAAAACTCGGCCTGCGCAAGGGCGACGGAGCAAAAACCCTCGGGAACAACAACCTCGGCATGCCGACGACGGCACAGTGGCACAAGACCCAGCGGGACGTCGAGCAGACGGTACGCACGACGATTGACAAGACGCTCGACGACGCCAACAAGCAGTTCAACGGAGCCATCAAGGGCATCACAGACGCGCTATCCAAGCTTCCGTGACCCCGATCGCCGAAAGCTGACATTCTTCCCCGGGCATCGTTTCCTTCCCGCCTGTTACTCGGCGGCGAGCGAAACGAAACCCGGGGAAGAACACGTGTGGCAGTCGGCCTGTCCGGGCGGGGCGTGCGTGCTACAACCGTCCGGGGGGACTCGGGCAAGGAGGCCGTCATGTCACACGGAATCGACATCACCCGCGACGACAGCATCGGGGTGATCACCCTCACCGATGCACGTCGCCGCAATCCGTAGTCGACCGAGACGATGACGGCGATTACGGCCGCGCTGCACGAGTTCGGCCTCACGTCCGAGGTCCGGGTGATCGTGATCCGGGCACTCGGTCCGGCCTTCTCCGCCGGCCACGACCTGTCCGAACTGGTCGACCGGACTCTCGACGACGAACGCGCGGTGTTCTCCGCGTGCACCGAGATGATCTCGGCGGTGCACGCCGTTCGGCAACCAGTCATCGCCGAGGTCGCCGGCTTTGCCTTCGCCGCCGGTTGTCAGTTGGTCGCGACGTGTGATCTCGCCGTCGCCGCACGCTCGGCCATGTTCAGCACGCCGGGCGTCAAGATCGGCCTGTTCTGCTCCACCCCGATGGTCGCCCTCAGCCGGGCCGTCGGGCGCAAACGCGCCATGAAGATGCTGCTCACCGGCGACGCAATCGACGCGACCACGGCCGCCGACTGGGGCCTGGTCAACGACGTCGTCGACGACGACGCGCTGGGCTCGACAGTCATGGACCTGGCGCAGAAGGTGGCGGCGTCGAGCGCGATGACGGTTGCTATCGGCAAGAAGGCCTTCTACCAGCAGATCGATGAGAGCGAAGCAGACGCGTATGCGCTCATGCAGGAGACGATGGCGACGAACGCACTGACCTGCGACGCCCAGGAAGGGATGTCTGCGTTCCTCGGCAAGCGTGATCCGGTGTGGACGGACTCATGATCGGCCGAGACACCGTGACCCGCTTCTGAGCATCACTGTTTCTTCGTCAAGGACGATTCCTTGTGTGCAGCCTTGGCGCCGGTCTTCGACGACTCCACGATCCAGTACGGCTCCTCCTTGCTGGCATTGAACTTTTGCCCCTCGAAAGTGAACTCCGAGACCCGCTTCTCGCGGGCGTGTCCTTCCGTCGTGCCCTGCGACGTGTTCCATTCGACCTTGTCGTCTTTGCTGATCGCCATGTCACGAGCATGCCCCGCCGCAGCCTCGAGGAAACGGCCTACGACGCCGATGGTGTGAAGTCGAGACACAACGCCGGACAGATCACGGGATGGCCACAGCACCCGCCAGGATCCAGCTGACCGAGACCACTGCGGCGGCTCAGCGCCTTGCGGGAACAGGCGGCGTCCGCGTCCCTGCACCGTGGGATAAACGAAGAGCCGGAACTCGTCGACGAGCCGCGCCGAGATCAGCTCGTGTGTCAGTGAGATGCTGCCGGTGACCACAATGTCCTTGCCGTCCCGGTGCTTGAGGTCGTTCACCTGCCGCGCCACGTCTTCGGCCGCCAGCACAGTCGAGTTCTGCCAGGCGGGGTCGGTCATCGTCGACGAGACGACGTACTTGTGCACCGCATTCAGATAGTCGGAGATGCCAGTCGGATCGTCGTGTTGGTGTGGCCAGTATCCACGGAAATCTTCGAAGGTTTGTCGTCCCACCAGAAGGGCCTCCGCCGCGGCGTCTTGTCGGTGCGATTCCTCGATGAGGTCAGGGGCGTCCTCGGTCGGGTCGAACCAGGTGGTCAGCATCTCGATGGAACCGTCGAGGGTGATGTTCTGAGTCACGACGAGCTTGCGCATGTGTTCTCCTCTCTTCGATCTCGATCGCGTGCCACAAGAACAGACAAAACCCGCGGCCGTGATTCATCGGCCGACTACTCGCCCGGGGGATCGGCGCAGATCGCTAGCGGCGAACCCAGGAGCGGGTGAGAAACCCGGTGACCGTGGTGATCTCGACAGCGGGCAAGGTGCCGCCGTCGGCAACGCCGAGTTCCCGGATGAAGTAGCACGGAGTGGTCAGCCGGATGTGCAGCCGCGTGGTGTCGACAGCGACCCGGAAGATCCCCACCGCGCCGAGGCCGGGGTCATCGTCATGCCACCCGATACCCACCGGAGCGAGAACCTCGTGCAGGCGCCCGACGTCGATGCCGACGTCCGATGCAAAGACGATGTGTGCGGAGTACAGCACACCGTTGTAATGCGTGCCGTAGGTGAGCGAATCGGCGACGGCGCAGCAGCCGGCCCACTCCTCGGTGGATGCCCGATCGTCGAGGATGACGTGTTCGGCGTCGACCAGCAGGTCGATGATTGCCTGCGTGACCTCCCTGGCACGTCGGCGCACCACCGCGCTCTGCGCAGCGGTCAGTGGCCGTTCATCGTCGACGGCTGATGTCCGATCTGGTAGTGGTGCTGAGGAACTCGCTCTCACCGTCCTGCCTTTCGGGAGTCGACGGCCGGATCGCGACGCCCGCCGGACAGCTGACCGGCCACGACATCTGCCACGCTGCGTCGGTTCTCGCGCGTGATGTCACCACCTCGGCCCGACACGATCCGTCCCAGGTTCTCCAACGATTCCGAACCGATCTGGAAGTAGCTGCTGTGGTTGCCGACAACCGGCGCGAGGTCGCCGCCCTCGGCACGGAAACGTTGCGCCCCGAAAGCGGTTGTGGCGGGATCGATACCCAATCCGCCGATGCCGGTGGTCGACGTGGCCCCGCCCAGATGTCCGATGGCGTCGTCGGATGCCGCACCCACGAAGACGTTGCGCGCCCCGATCCCGAACTCATCGGCTGTCGCGACGCCACCGGCACCCGGCGACCCCAGCATCGTGACCGTGTCGAGGGCACCGGACAGGCGCCCGTTGTCGCCGGCCCAGCCGACCGTCGTCGATCCATAGCTGTGACCGATGAGTCCGAGGTTGAGGTGGTCGTCATCGCCGACCCCCAATTGTTCTCGAGCGGCGATGAACCCGCCGATGTCATCGGCGAGCATCCGACCGCCATCGCGGGCCGAACCGGTCCCCACGATCGCACCGAGATCGGCACCGCTGGGTGCGTCGTAGCCGATCCAGGTCACCACGGCGACATCACCGAGCTCCCCGCCGGCCTGCTTGTACAGGTCGGCCGCGTTCTGCACGTTGCCCGGGGTCGTGGAGATCTCGGTGCCGGCGCCCGGGACCAACCATGCGACGTTGCGCGCGGAGTCCAGATCACCGACGGCGACGACGGCCTTGCCGTCCTCGCCGAAAGCGTGCGGGTCATAGGCATAGAGCGTGACCGCGGCGCCAGGTGCCGTCTGTTGCGCCTTCACGAGGCCTGCGCGCACCGATTGTGCGTTGCGCAGTGTTCTCCGGGCATCGTCGCTGCGATCCCCGAGCGTGACCACAGCCTGCGCCTGGGCGAGGTCGCGGTCGAGCAGCAGGCGGTTGGCCCTGTCGCGCACCGATGCGGGCAAACCCTGTCCGACACCGATGATCTCGGGAAAAGCGAGCCCGACTGAGACCTGCTCGGTGGGTGTGAGCCCAGCCCACCAGCGGGCGCGTTCGGTTGCCGTCATCCCGAGTAGGTCCGGAGGCGACGCGCCGGGACGCACCTTGTCCAGCGCGGACCGGACACTCCCGGCCCGTTCCTGGTTCGTCGCCGTCGTCATCGATGGACCCCTCACGTCCTGCGACCAGTGTGTCACGGTGGCCGGCGACGGTTAAAGCTGTCCGTGCCCTTCGTGAAGCTCGCTCCTCAGGGAACAAACGGTGACGCTCGCAAGCTCGCTCCCCAGGAATCCGGAGGTGAAGCTCGTTCCAGGGGGAACAGGTGGTGACGGGCCTCAGGAGCCACCGGAGACAGATGCCATGCGCCGCAACTGGATGGCCTTGTCGATCCCGACAAAGGCCGGCGCGACCAGCGACAGACCGAGGACGACGAGCCACTGTCCACCCGAAAGCGACACGGTGTCCAGCAGACGTTGGAGCATACCGAGTTCCACGGCGGCCCACGCCAGCGACCAGCCGCCGATCAGCCACCCGAAGTACGGGAACACCGGCGACGACCACGGCGCCTCACGTTCCCGGCGCATCACCACGCCGAGGTTGACGCCGCTGAAGGCAACCACGGCGAACGCCATCGTCATCGCCACCGAACCGCGATCGGCGGACGGCTCGTCCGGCCCCCACTGCAGAACTGCGAGCGCACTACCCGCGATCAGGAAGCCACTGATCACCCAGCGAGCGATCTGTGGGCCGTTGACGATCCGTGTTCCCGGGGCGCGTGGCGGCCGCTGCATGACGCCGGGATCGGAGGCGTCGACGATGAACCCGACCACCACCGTCACGATGACGAAGAACTTGCAGAACAACAGCTGCATCGGCAACAGTGCAACGCCGCCGTTGATGTTGAGGATCGTCGCCAGCACCATCATCTGCAGCACCGCCGACAACACGGTGAGCTGCAACCGGATGTAGGAGGAGATGCGTCGATAGATGTCGCGGCCGAGTTCGACCGCGCGCACCAGGGTGGCGAAGTTATCGTCGGTGAGCACGATCTTGGCGGCCTGTTTGGTCACCTCCGAGCCGCTGCCCATGGCCACGCCGATGTCGGACTGTTTGAGAGCCGCCGCATCGTTGACGGCATCGCCCGTCATCGCGACCACGTCACCGTCCTCCTGCATGAGCCGGGCCAACCGCAGTTTGTCCTCGGGCGCGACCCGGCCGAACACATGCAGGTCGGGCAGTTGCGCCCGGACCTCGTCGTCGCCGAGATGTTGCAGATCGGTGCCGGTGATGACGCCAGGTCCCAGACCGAGTTGGTCGGCGATGGCCCGAGCGGTGATGGTGTGGTCGCCGGTGATCATCCGGACATCGATCCCCGCCCCGAGCGCGGTGTGCACAGCCGCGGTCGCCTCGGCGCGCAGCGGGTCGATGATGCCGACGAGCCCGATCAGCACGAGATCACCGACGGCGGCCATCGGGTCAGCAGTGGCAGCTGCCATCGCAGTGTCGTCGAGCCCTTTGGCGGCGAACGCGAGCACGCGCAATCCCTTCTCGGACAGCTCCCGGTTGGCGTCGAGGATGTTCTGGCGCATCTGGTCGACGGGCACGATATCGCCGTGCCGCAGCGCGTGGGAGCACCGATCGAGCACGACGTCCGGCCCTCCCTTGACCACCACGAGATGGGGCTGGTCCACCACGGTGCCGTGGACTGTGTCGGGGCGGTCGTGGAATGTCGCCATGAACTTGTAGTCCGAGTCGAACGGGACCTCGGTGACGCGCGGGATGGCTCGGCGTGTGGCCTCGGCGTCCACCCCGATCTTCGCGGCCAACACGACCAACGCCGCCTCGGTCGGATCGCCGATGATCGATTCGTCGTCGGCGACTGTGGCGTCCGAACACAGACACAACCCCAACGCGAGTGGCGTGAAGTCGGGCAGATCGCCTGCCGCGCCGAGGATTGCGCCGGTCTTGGCGTAGCCGGAACCCTCCACGCGGAACCATTGGTCCCCCGCATACAGCGCCGTGACGGTCATCGCGTTCATCGTCAGCGTGCCGGTCTTATCGGAGTTGATGACGGTGGTGCCGCCGAGGGTCTCGACGTCGGCGAGCGACTTGACCACCGCCTTCTCGTCGGCGAGATGTTGTGCACCCGAGGACAACATCGTCTGCACGAAGGTCGGCAGACCGGTGGGGATGGACGCGATCGCGGTGGAGATACACAGTAGCGCTAGGGTTTCGCCGTTCTGTCCGCGCAGAAGTCCGATGATGCCGATGATCGCGACGGCACCCCAGGCGAGGAAACCGAAGACCTTGGTCATCCCGTCGAGTTCGCGCTGCAGGGGCGACTTGGACCGTTTGGTTGCGGTGACCATGTCGGCGATGCGGCCCATCTGCGTGCCGGCTCCGGTCGCGGTCACCACGAACTGCGCCGACCCACGGGTGACCTGGGTGTTCTGGAATGCCATGTTGGTGCGGTCACCCAGCGCGACCTCCGTGCCCGCGATCGGCGCCGAGTCCTTGGGCACCGGCGCACTTTCACCGGTCAGCGCGGCCTCCTGAACCTCCAAAGTCGCGGAGTTGAGGAGTCGTCCGTCCGCCGGAACGAGGTCGCCCGCCTCCACCAGCACGATGTCGCCGGGTACCAGCTCGGCGGCCGGCACCTCGGCCACCTGTCCGTCACGGCGCACCCGCGCCACCGGAACCTGCAACTGGGCGAGCGCGTCGACGCTGGCCTGGGCTTTCATCTCCTGTTTGGTGCCCATCACCACGTTGAACACAACCAGCAGCCCTACCACGATGCCCGTGGCGAACTGGCCGATCGCGAAGCTGGCGACGGCAACGATGAGCAGCATGATGTTCATCGGATTCGCCAGCTGACCACGGGAGACCGCCCAGAGTGTCGGCGGCGGCTCGGGAGTCACCTCGTTGGGGCCGAAACGTGCCAACCGACCTGCGGCCTCCGCGGACGTCAGCCCGACGCGGGCGTCGACGTCGAGCGCGGCGGCCACGCCGGTCGTGTCGCGGAGGTAGGCATCGGTCAAAGGCGCTGCGACACCAGTGGAAGCCATGGAAGTGGTCCTCTCAGAGAGCCCGTGGGCGGCCTCACGACCAGGCGAGGACCGCCCCGCCTTCTCGGCGAAACACCAGACAATCATGCCGGACGATCGGGCGCGATGCCGGATTTCACCGATCTCGAGCGCACAAAATCGCAAACCACCTCGCGGTTCGCGATTGAGATCGACCCCGTCTGGGTATCTCCCGGTGCACTCGAGTGAGGAGAAACATCATGGACACCGCAGTCTGGATCATTCTGGCCGTCGTCATCGTGATCGTCGTACTTGCAGTCATCGCCCTTCTCTTGCGTCAGCGCACCGTGCGGCGCCGCAGCAAAGCACACGAGATCCGCGAGAACGCCACTTTGCAGGTGTCCGAGGTCCGCCACCGCGAGGCGATCGCCGAGGAAGCCGACGCCCGCGCTCGCAAGGCCCAGGCCGAAGCCGACGCGAAGGCCGCCGAGGCCAAACAACTCAACGAAGAGGCCCAGACCCACCAGGGCCACGCCGCTAAATCCCGTACCGAGGTCGAGCGCGAGTTCGCGCGCGCCGACAAGCTCGACCCCGACGTCAAGAACGACCGAGGCACTCGCAACGGAGCATCGCCCGAGGTTCCCGTGGAGCCCGGACCCGACGACACTCCGACCCACCGCTGAGTACGCCCGCCGTGCGGCTCTGACCGCGCGGCGAGCACGCGCCCGTCACCATCCACGCAGAGAACCGATTCCGACATTTCGGTACCGGCAACACCCGGCTCGCAGCAAAATCGCGCAGGTCGGCTCGGGCCCGGCCGCGATTTCCGTGCGGACACTTCGTCGAACGCGAGGTGCGGAGGCCGCCGCCATGTTCACTAGCCCTGCCCGGTTCACCAGTCCTGCTCGGTTCACGAGATCTGCTGCGCGAGTATGGTTTCGGGCGACAATGGCGGTCGCCGTCGCCTGTGTCGCGGCCGCCGCGCTGATTTCTGTGCCGGCTCATGCCGACACGGTGTCCGCGCTGACGTAGCGGTAGGTGGAGACGTTCTATCCGTTGTGGTTCGCGCAAACCCAGTTCGACGTCGCCCCGCACAACGGACTCATCGGACCGACACCATCTCGCCGCTCTATCAGGGCGTCGTGGACATCAATGACGACACCCTGTATGCCAGTTCGCCTGTCGACACCTCGGTCGGGCCGGTGATGGTGACCGTACCCAACACACCGGTCAGCTATTCGGTCCTATTACTCGATGCCTACGGAAACGTCTACGACTCGCCCCACCGCATCCGCCCGGTGGCCGAGTTCGCCCTTCCCGTCAAGCCCCTCGCCGACACGCTGATCCAAACCGCACCAGTCGAGTTCTTGCGTCAAACCCAGCGTGCGGCCGACAATGCGGCGCGGGTGCCTTCTTTTGTCGCCCGACAACGCACCCTGGCAACCGCTTTCGATCGGATCTTCGCCGTCGGCACCGATCTCATCCGCGCTGATCAACAACTACCTCGGAAACCGGTACCGCAACAATTGGATCCATTTCACCAACCTCGGCAACTGGGGCGACAATGTCCTCGACCGCGCGTCGCTCACCGAGCTCATCCAGTTCGGCAACGGAATCGCCACCGCCGCCTATTACCACGCGTTCCGCGACCAAGCCGGCGTACTGCTCGACGGCAGCCAGGCCCGGCGGCTACGTCCTCACCTTTCCGGCATCGGTGATCCCCGAGGCCTCCCGCTTATGGTTGTTGACGGCCGACACGCCGAACTCCGTCGAGATGATCCTCAATCCGATCAACAAGTACGTCGTCGCCGGCTATCCACCGGGCCTGGTACGCAACCGCGACGGTTCCATCTCCATCCACATCGCACGGGTGCGGCCTCCCGGAGTGCCGGAGGCCAACTGGTTGCCCGTTGGCTTCCGTCCCTTCAACGTGATGCTGCGCCTCTATCTCGTCGTGCCCGGATCAGCCGCGGCGAACAACACATACGTGCCACCACCGGTGGTGCCGCGGTAGCCCGGCCGGGAATCAGACCAGCCCGGCGTCCACGACCAAGTCGACTCCAAGCGCGCCGCAAGAGCCGATCGACAAGCTGACGGCAACTCAGGTACCGAAAGGCTTTCCGATGTCCACCCACGCGTCCACCCCGCAAACGCCCATCACCTACATCACCGACGAACCCCCACACCCCAGCGCGCGGTGGCAACTTGCTCGACACTGCACGCTCCTGCTGGCCACGGTCGGGCTCGCCGCGGTGACGGCGTGCAGCGTCTCGATCGGTACCGACGACTCAGCGGTGGAATCCACCTCCGACATCACGATCGGTGAGTGCCTGCAGATCGACGACGAAGCCGATGACCAGGGGAACGTCCGGGCCACCACCATCGCCTGCGACTCCGACGGCCTCACCTTTTACGCCGCCGAGACGGTCACCGCCGACGCCGACTGCGCCGGGGACAACAGCGCAAGCCTGTCCTTCGATGGAGACCCACAGAAGCTCTGCATGACTCCCAACTTCGTCGACAGCCGGTGCTATCAGATCCCGTTGCCGGGCGGACAACTCGTCGATTACCGGGAGTCGGACTGCGCGGCCCCCGCGGCCACCGACACCATCATCGCCGAGGCCGTCACCCGTTCGGACGACTCGATCACCTGCGCAGCCGATCAGACCGCGTGGGTGTTTTCCGAGCCGGAGGCGATCGGATACTGCCTGCGTGCGGTCGAACCCGCCTGAGCCGTTGCGCCGTCTGTCCGAGAGCGACGCCCGTCCGGTGTATCTGTCTGCAGCCTCAGCAGCTACCAGCGTCAATTATCGTCGCCGCCCACCGCTGGCACCTCAGACAGATACACCGACCGGTGGCCCATCGGTGCCGGTGCTCCGCGACCTCGCGGCAACTCGCCCGCGGCCGCTGTACCCGACCACCGCGCGGTGAGCGCAACTCAGAAGTCGAGGCTTCCGCTCCCGATTCCTCCTCCCGCACCCGAGGTGGTCTGCACGCGCACCGAGGCACTGCCGATGTCCAGGTCGGCGACGCTGGTGCAGGTCACGGTGACGGTGTAGTCGGTGTCGGCCTGCAGGTTGGTGATCGTCAGGTCCGTCGCTCGGTTGGGTGCAACAGGTACCGGGTTGCTCGGAATGGACACGTTGACACCGTCCGGGAGTCCGTCGGGCTGCGCCACGGCGAGGCACAGGTATGTGCCGGCGCCATCGTCACCTCGGGCGACCTGCACGGTCACCGAATTGGCGGTCTCCCCCGCCGACGTCACCCCGAATTCGGGAAGCGCAGCGGCCGCGTTGCCCGCCGCAGCGACACCGACTCCGAGGGCCGCCGACAAACCCACTACAGAACAGAGAATTTTCTTTGCCATGGCGACCGAAGGTATCAGCCCGAACGACCTCCAACAATCCATTCTCGTCACCTTTTTCGCCATTTTCATTCTCCACGCCCGTTGAGTTGCGACTGCGCGAAGATGGCCTGCGGCAATACTTTTGGTCGTACTCGTGCAATCGAATATCGTGTCCGACGGCAGTGCGGACATGCCATCGACGGACAAGTACCGAAATGACACTGCCGACCTGGTGTTCCGCGTCGGTGGCACACCGGTGACGTGTGCGACCGCGGCGCGGTAGTCTCCGGCAATGGCGCACCACGTCCAGAACTCCGATCGCACTCTCGTGCTGTTGCACGGTGCGCCGCTGACACCGGAGATCTGGGCGGACACCGTCACACATCTGAGTGGGCGGACAGTGATCACGCCGGATTGCACGCATGTGCCGAACTCCCGGGATGCGCAATCGATCCTGGCCGAACAGGTGGCTGCCGACCTCGAGGGTGATCTCGATCTTGTCGGGCACTCGTTCGGTGGGCAGATCGCGATCGACCTCGCGCTGGCGCACCCCGATCGGGTTCGGACGCTGACCGTGCTGTGCACCCGCGACACCCCGTTCCCGGCGTTCGGACCGGTGGCCGCGCAGGTCCGCGCGGGGTCGGGACCATCGGTTGTCGGGTCGCTGGCACGCTGGTTCACCGCCGCCGAACTGATTGCCGACTCTGATGCGGTGTGTGCTGCCCGAGAACAACTCTCCCAGGCCGACACCGAGGATTGGGCTGCCGCTCTGGCCGCAATCGCCACCTATGACCGATGGTCGCGGACGAGCTCCCTGGCCATGCCGGTCACCGTGGTGGCCGCGGGTAAGGACGGCGTGTCCACGCCCGAGGTCATGGCCGATCTCGCCCGACGCATCCACGGTGCCGAGTTCGATCTGCATCCTGACTGGTCGCACATGTCGGCCTTCATCGACCCGAAAGCATTGGCAGGGCTGATTCAACGCGCCACCGCAGCCGATCACGCCGAGTGATCGATCCCCTCCGATCGATCACTCGGCGCGGGGCACCGCAGTGTGCGTATCAGCTGGTGTCAGAACGTGTTTCCGGATTCGCGGTGGGTGTCGCGGTTTCCGATGGCGGCGTTGTCGAGGCGCTAGGCGCCGCACCGGACTTCGGCGCGCTCACCGACTCGTCTCCCCCGCCGGATGCCTCGCCGGTGTCCGACCCGTTCCCGTTGCCGTTGAGTTGATCGGAGTACATCTGCACGAAGTGCTGATGGGTCATCGGCGTGACCTTGTGTTTCTCGTGGCGCAGACCGATAAACAGCGTCGGGATCATCAATGTCACCAGGATGAAGATGGGTAGGCCGACCACCGTGATCACTTCCTGCAGCGCACTGAGTCCGGCCTCGCCGCCGACGACGATGAGCGTTGCGGCCACCGCGCCCTCGGTGAGTCCCCAGAAGGCGCGCTGACGGATCGGGCCGGCTTCGGCATCGCCCGAACACAACATGTCCACCACCAGGGATGCCGAATCCGACGACGTGGCAAAGAACAACGCCACCACCACGACGGCAATACCCGAGATCAACGTGGTCAGCGGGAAGTTGTCGAAGAACTCGAACATCGCCAACGGCACACTCTCGGCGACGGCCTCGGAGATCGGGCCGCCGTCACCGCCGATACCGTCGATCTCCATGGCCGACCAGCCGAAGATCACGAACCAGACCAGGGTGAACAGCGACGGCGCGACCAGCACACCGATCACGAACTGGCGGATGGTGCGGCCGCGGGAGATGCGGGCCAAGAACACCCCCATGAACGGTGCCCAGGTCACCGTCCATGCCCAGTAGAACACCGTCCAGCCGCCCTGCCAGCCCCAGCCGCCGTCCTTGGTGAACTCGGCCATGGCGTCGTTCCAGAAGGCAAGGGGCACGACGTCGGAAGCATATGTGCCCAGGCTCTCGATCAGCTGCCGGAGCAGGAACACGGTGTCGGAGAAGATAAGCACGAAGATCATCAGGCCGACCGCCACCAGGATGTTGATGTTGGAGAGCCGTTTGACGCCTTTCTCCAAGCCCACCACGATCGATGAGGTCGCGACGATCGTCAGCGTGGTGATGATGATGACCTTGGCCCACACCGAGTCCGGCAGACCGATGAGTTCGCTGAGACCGGCGTTGATCTGCGAGGTGCCCAGACCCAACGAAACCGCAAGCCCGAAAACTGTTCCCAGCACCGCGACGACGTCGATGATCTTACCGATACGCCCGTGAATGCGCTCCTTGAGGACCGGATAGAACACCGACGAGACACGCATCGGCAGCTTGTAGCGATAGATGAAGTAACCAAATGCCAAGCCGGGCAGGGTGAAGATGGCCCACGTGTGCAGGCTCAGGTGATAGAGCGAGATGCTCATGGCATCTTCGGCGGCCTCCGCGCTGTAGGGTTGCACCCCCTCGAACGGCGGATTGGAGAAATGTGAGATCGGTTCTGCCACACCCCAGAACATCAACACCGTGCCGATACCACCGGCGAAGAGCATGGCGAACCACGACAGGTTGGAATACGCCGGTTTGTCATCGTCGTCGCCGAGGCGGAGCCGCCCATAGCGACTGATGGCCACCCAGATCAGGAAGACCAGCCATACCGTCACCCCGAGGATGAAGAACCAACCGAGGTTGGTGACAATCCATTCACGGCCGGACCCGAATGCGTCACCCACCCAATCCTGGAAGATCAGGAACAGCACCAGCAGTGAGATGGTGAGCCCTGCCGACCAGAAGAAGATCTGCGGGTTCGTCTTGAGACCGAGCTTTCGAGCGAGTGTGTCCACAGGTCGCCGTCTCCATCCTCGACGGCTCGATGTCGGGTCGGGATCGCGCGTGTCGGATGTCGTGTGAACCGTCGACTAGAACCCCAGCATCGTCCCCCGATTCGACGATGGCCACCGATGCAATCGCTTCGTTACATTTGCCCCGATTGCCGCAATCGCGTCGGCTCCCGTTCTGATGCACCGGAGCCGGCCCGCTCGCCAACCGCTCACGACGCGCCGGTCGGCAGATCCCACGAGAAGTTGACGACCATCCCCTCGGCCCCGTCCATCGTCAGGCGTAGCGGGCCGGTCTCCCCTTCCGCCGTCGAGGCGTCGCAGGTCACGGTGGTGCCCGGTTGAGCGGAGATCTCCTGCTGAGGACACTGGACGGCGGTCAACGTGTAGCCGGTCTGCCGACCGAAGTCCGCGCCGACCGAATCGACGATCGAGGACGCCAACAGCCGCTGAGATCCGTCCTGTACCTGCCAGCTGAAGTCGATGGAGTCGTTGTCGTCGTCCACATTCGTGACCTTCACATCCCAAATCGCGACCACCCCCTTCTCGGTCACCGAGCAGTTGGTGGCGTCGTCGACCTCCGCGTCGAGACCATTGGTGCAGTCGATGGCGTCGAGCGCGTCGCCCGTCTGGGCGGCGGCCTCGTCACCGAGTTCGGTCTCGAGTTGATCGGCGCTGAGACCTTGCGAGTCACCGGTGCTGACCGACACCGAGCACCCGGCGAGAACAATCGCCACCGCAAGGATGGCAAACCGGCTCAGGGATTGGTGTTTGCTGGTCACTGCTACTCCTGTCGCGAGGACGGCCGCGGCGGGCGGGCCAGGGTCGTGGAAGGGGCGATCTCAAGGCTGTCATGAACGCGCACCCGTCGAGTGGTCTCGGCACCGAAGGGTTTCGGCGGCCGGTCCGTAGGCCAACGGGACATATCCGACATAGGATCTGGTGTCATGCGGTCCGCGGGTGTCGGCAGTCCGGTCCTGATGGAGCGTGACGACGAGTTGCGCATCCTGACCGATGTGCTCGCGCGAGCCGCAGACGGCGACGGCGAGGCAGTCGTGGTCCGTGGGCCTGCCGGCATCGGAAAGACCTCCCTGCTCGAGGCGTTGGCGCAGCGGAACGAACAGTTCCGAACGTGTCGCTACCGGGGTCGCGACAGCGAGGCCGGCCAGCCCTTCGCCGCCATGGTCGGTTTGCTCGATCAAGCGGTCTTCGACACCGACCCCGCGGTGTTCCGGGGTGCCAGCGCACTGAGTCTGCCCCTCTTCTTCGAGGGCGAGCGAACCGATCTACACGAGTTCCAACTACTCCACGGCCTGCATTGGCTGACCATCAGCCTCAGCGAACAGCGACCGCTGCTACTCATCGTCGACGACGCACAGCTCGCCGATCCCCAGTCATTGCGTTTCCTCCGGTACCTGGCCGACCGACTCGCGGGCCATCCGATCGCCGTGGTCGTGGCCGCGCGCAGCGCGACCCCCGCCCCGCCCGAACTCGACGAGCTGACGGGCGCGGCGCACCGACGCCTCGAACCGCAACCACTCAGTCCGGACGCAACCCGTGACCTCGTCGCGACCCTCAGCGGCCTCGACGATCACGCCCTCGACGTGGTACTACCCGCGCTGACCGAACGCACCGGCGGCAACCCGTTCTACGTCTGCGAGTTCGCCCGCCATCTCGCGGCGCGGGGCGCTCGCCTCGACGAGGTGCCGGCGACCATCGTCGAATCGACCGATCGCCGGCTCGCCACCGTGGGCCGCGCAGCGCGGTCGATCGCGGTCGCGGCGGCGACATTGGGTGAATCCGCCGCGCTCGGCGACATCGTCGAGTTGGCGCGGGTGTCGACGGCCGAAGCCACCTCTGCCATTGACGAACTCATCGGGTCCGAACTGCTCGACCCCACCGACCCGCGACATTTTCGTCACCCGTTGCTGCGCGACGCGGTGGCCGGGACCGTACCTCCGGTCATCGACTCGACCTCGCACTTCGTGCCGCACAGCTGAACTCGGCACGTCACCCGGTCCGTTCGGCCGAACACCTGCTGCAGGCGGCACAGCTCGCGCCGTTCGACCGCCCGTGGGTGGTTCCCACCTTGACGGCTGCAGCCACCGTCACCTGCGGGCAGGGCGGCAGTACGCGAGCGGTCGCCTATCTCGAACTCGCACTTGGCGAATCGTTGGACACAAGCGCCGAGATCACGATCCGCCATCAGCTCGGCAGACTGTACGACGAGGCGAAGGACCCGAAGGCGCTCGATCACCTGCACCGGGCGTGGGAACTCTCGCGAGACCTCACCGACGCACCCGCGATCGAGATCGTCGAGGCGTATGCCACCGCACTCTTTCATGCCGCGTTACTCGAGCAGGCCGGCGAGGTCTGCCGCGCGGCGCTGGCCACCGTGGACCAGACCTGCGACTACACATCATGGTTGCGGTTGGAGGCCGCAGCGCTCAACGCCGAGGCGATCTCTCGTCGCAACCGCGGCCGCCCAGCAGAACTGCGGCCCGTGGTGTGCGGTGCCACCACCCCTGCCCAGCGTGCGGTGCTGGCACATGTCGCGTGGGATGCCGCGGTGCGCGCGGCAGCCGGTCACCGGGAGGTCGCCGACCTCGCCCGGCGCGCGATCGGTGGAACAGCCCTGATCTCGGAGGTCGGGTCGGCCTCCCCGGTCTTCATCTACGCCGGCAGCGCCCTGGCCTGGACCGGCGAGTACCAGGAGGTCGACGAGTTCGCCACCGCCGGGATCACAGCCGCAGTCGGCAGCGGGTCGCTGGTCGGCGTCGCCTACGCGACGGCGTTGCGCGCGGGCAACTCCGTCTACCGCGGCGCGATAGATCAAGCCGAGACCGACGCACACCGAGTCCTCGACGAGTTGGCCAATGTCGATCCGATGTGCTTCGCGATGACGGTGGGATGGCAGATCGAGGTCGCGGTGGAGCGGGAGCACTGCGCCGGCGCCATGTCGATGCTCGAGCACTACGGACTGAACGGTGAGCTTCCGGACATCGGCACGATCGACACGTTGCTGCTGTCGAGGGCCCGGCTGTTCGCCGCACTCGGCAACCACGAGCGTGCGTTGGCAGACCTCGCCGAGGTGAGCGAGCGCGGCCATCGGTCTGCCTATCTCAATCCGGTCGCGTCGCCGTGGCGCTCGATGACCGCGACCGTCCGGTCGCTGCAGGGCACATTCGACACACGCTGCCGGGATCTGCTCGAGGCGGAGTTGACCGAGGCCCGGCGTTACGGCGCACCCCGAGCCGTCGGCCAGGCGTTGCTCGCGCGAGCACAGCTCCGATCGGGGGCAGCAGCGGTGGCGGACCTGCGGGAGGCTGTCGAGATTCTTCGTCCGTCGCAGGCCGCGCTGGTTTTCGCCGAGTCGCTGGTCGAGCTCGGCGCCGCGCCCGAATCCGGCGACGTCGCCGAGCGCCGCGACCTGTTGCGTACCGGAATGGACGCGGCACATCGATGCGGTTCGTGGCGACTCGTGTCGCGGGCGATGAGCGCACTGCGGGCCACCGGTGCGCGACCGCGTCGACCTCAGGTGACCGGACTGCAGGCGCTCACACCGCAGGAACGCCGCGTCGCCCAGTTGGCCGCCACCGACATCGGGAACCGGGAGATCGCCGAACAACTGTTCCTCACGCGCCGAACGGTGGAATTGCACCTGACCCACACCTACCGCAAGCTCGGCATATCCGGGCGGGCGGAACTGCGGCCTGCGCTTGCGCCCTGAGCCGCGTGACGTCTGCGATGAGTGGGAGTACAACCGGACCGTCGACCCAGTCAGAGTTGGCGCAGGTCGTTCAGGTGACTTACGCTCGTGCGCATGCTCGACGACCTCGACCCTGCGGCACGTGCCCAGGCGCGCCAGTTGGTCAACGAACTGGAACGCGCAGCCGACGCTCTCGTCGATGAGATGGAGAGCGTACCCAGCAGTGCCGCCTCCGCGGCCAAACGGGCCGAGTTGTTCGAGGTACGCGGCTACATCCAGCGCCTACAGCAGCGGTTCCAGTTGAACGGCGCTCACGGCTGAACTTGCGTTCGTCTCGGTCTGAATCCGGCGGCGGTGACTCTCAGTCGTCGTGATGCGGCGGCGCGAGGTGCGAGTCCGCCATCGGGGCGGAGCCGTTGCCGTTGAGCGACGCGTTCGCCCTACGCTCGACGAGCAGCGGAACGAAGTCCCGCACGCGGATGCCGTCGAAATGTCGATACGCGGCCTCGACCGCGGCCGCCACCGTTTGACTCGGACGATCCGAGTAGGCGGCGATCAATCGTTCCTGCACTTCGCCGATCTGCCGTCGTTCGTCTGCGTCCTCCACAGGACAAGGCTAGGGGTCACCATCAGACGCGGCCCGACAAACCGGACACTGTTCATGGACTGTTCATCGATCTGCATTCGAATGGTGCTCGCGTTTCGGCCGTCCCGTGTTCGGGCCCCGGCTGGTGGCGCTCAGAACGCCGACGGCACCCTGGTCACCGGGAGGGACGGCCCCTCGTAGGCACCCACTGTTCGTTTCGGAAGCTCCACGTCGGGCGCTTCGAGCGGAGTGTAGGGCACCAGCCCGAGGAGATGGGTGAGGATGTTGAGCCGACCGCGCTTCTTGTCGTCGGTGTTGGCCACATACCAGGGCGCCCAGCCAGTGTCGGTGTAGCGGAACATGTCGTCGCGGGCACGGGTGTACTCGTCCCATCGGGTGTAGGACTTCAGATCCATCGGGGAGAGTTTCCAATACTTACGGGGGTCGTCGATGCGGCTCTGCAGCCGTAGGGTCTGCTGGTCGTCGCTGACCTCTAACCAGTACTTGATCAGCAGGATTCCCGACCGCACCATGGCCCGCTCGAACTCGGGAGCATCGGACAAGAACTGTTTCGACTGCTCTTCGGTGCAGAAACCCATCACCCGCTCGACGCCCGCACGGTTGTACCAACTGCGGTCGAAGATGACGACCTCGCCCGCCGCGGGAAGGTGGGGTACGTACCGCTGAAGGAACATCTGGGACTTCTCGCGTTCTGTGGGTGTCGGCAACGCGACCACCCGGAAGATCCGGGGACTGACCCGCTCGGTCAGGGCCTTGATGACGCCGCCCTTGCCGGCGGTGTCGCGGCCCTCGAAGACGATGCAGATCTTGGCGCCGGTCGAGCGCACCCACTCCTGCATCGCCACGAGCTCCGCGTGCACCTGCTTGAGCTGTTCCCGATACTCCTTGTTCTTCATCGGTTTGCCCTCGACCGGTTTGGTCTCGCCAGGCTTGTTGTCGATCGGCGCCGACTGGCCCGAGCCACCGGTTGAGGTGTCGTGCCCGGCGCGGCCCCCGTCGCGCTTCTTCTTCGACTTCTTCCCCATGGCGCCGCCCTTCCCTTCGCTCCCCAGACCATGTGTCGCACCGTGTTCGGCGTGTCCGAGATGCTACGACATCGCCGACGCGGCAACGCGAACATCGATACACCCGTCGACGGATCCCGTGCGCTCCGGCGACGCCGACGACCACGAAAACACCGCCTCCGCCAACGTGGGTTGACCGAAATATGGTGCTTTGTCCCAATTTTCAGCTCCGATGTCGCCCAACTCACACCCATCCGGGTCGACTGTGCCCACCAGATCCATTTAGGGTGGCTAAGTAATTAATTTAGTGTTACTAAGTTTTTTGGAGGGCAGGGATGAGTCACATCGTCGACGATCCCGCCGACACGATGGCGCTGCGCGGCGCCGCGGCCATCCACCGCGACCTGATCCGGATCGGGCGTGCCGTCCGGTCGACGACCGGAGACAACCTGTTGTCGCCGAGCCAGATGTCGGCGCTGTGGACGATTGCGCAGCATGCACCCATCCGGGCGACCGAACTCGCCGACCGCGAGCGAGTCGCGGCACCGACCATGTCGCGGGTGGCGGCCTCGCTCGAGCACCTCGGGATGGTGGTCCGCACCACCGACGCCCACGACGGCCGGGTGAGTCTGCTCGCGCTGAGCGACGCCGGCAGTGCGCATCTCGCTGGTGCCTCGTCACGGAACTCGGCGCTGTTCGAGTCCGCGCTCGATGCACTCACCGATCCGGATCGCCGGTGTGTCGAACGGTCGATGCGGCTGCTCGCCGACACCGTGTGCGCCCTGACCCCCATTCAGCAGAAGGGAACCTGATGCAGCCCAGCACCAACGGCCATCGCGAAGGCGATGGCACAGCGCCGCCCCGAGTATCAGGCGGCGTGATACGTGGCGAGATCCGTTCCGGGGGAACGACGGTCGGCGACGCCACGATCACCGTCGTCGATCCGGGTGGCCGTCAGGCCGCGCGCTCGATGGCCCGCAGCGACGGGACCTTCGTCGTCGACGTGTCCGCTGGTGGCCACTACGTTCTCGTTGTTTCCGCGGCCGGCCATGAACCCACCGCGGTGACGGTGACGGTGGGAGCCGCGCCCATCGACGTCGAGGTGGTGCTCGCCTCGATGGCCGCACTCGGCGGAACGGTCACGACGTCGGCGACCGGGGAGCCGGTGGCCCACGCGTCGGTAGCCGTGGCCGACCGGGCAGGTCACGTCACCACCACCGCGGTCACCGATGCCACCGGAGGGTGGGAAGTCTCCGGACTGCCGGTCGGCACGTACACCGTCATCGTGACCGCGGCCGGCTGCGACCCGGTCGCCGAGACGGTCACCGTCGGCGGAACCGGAGTCGCCGTGGCCGACATCGTGCTGCGGACCGCAGCGGAGCTGGCCGGGGTGATCACCGACGGAGACGGCGTGACCGAAGGACAACCGGTGCCGCACAGCCAGGTCGGTCTACTCGACAATGCCGGGCAGATGGCGGCGAGTACGTTGACCGACGCCGCCGGCCGCTATCTCTTCGCGAACCTCGCACCCGGCGACTACACCGTCATCGCCAACGGCTATGCGCCGGAGGCCATCACCATCGACATCGAGCCCGGGCGCGTGGTCACCCACGAATTCGTCCTGGGCGCACGGGGGCAGGCATGAGTGGCACCATCACCGCGCGCGTGGCGACGTCGAGCGGCCATCCGCTGCCGGCCGCGGTGATGACCGTCATGTCCGCCACCGGCGAGCAGCAGGCCGTCCTGCGCGGCGACGACGGCGGCGCCATCACCACCGACGCCCTCGACGCAGGCACCTACACGGTGGTCATCACCGCCGACGGCTTCGCGCCCACCGCCCGCACGGCGGTGGTCAACGGCGCTGGACAGGTGAGCCTCGGCACGATCGCGGTGACCCGCTCCGGCGGAGCGCCGGTGCCGGCGGCCGGATCATGGGAGATCGATCCCGGCCACTCCACCGTCGAGATCAGCGTCCGGCACTTCGGAATCGCCACCATCAAAGGCCGATTCACCGACTTCTCAGGCCGCATCGAGGTGCCCGAGGACGTCGAGGCGTCGTCGGTGAGCGCCCAGATCAGCACGGCCAGCATCGACACCGACAACCAGACCCGCGACGGACACCTGCGCTCCGCGGCGTTCTTCGATGTCGAGCAGTATCCGCTCGCCGAGTTCCGGGCGACGCGGGTGTGCCCGGGCAGCGACGACACCTGGCGCCTGGCCGGGCATCTGACCCTGCGCGGGACCTCGGTTCCGGTCGACCTCAACCTGTCCTACCTCGGCGAGGTCGACGACCCCTGGGGCGGTCGGCAGGCCGCATTCCGCGCGACGGGGACGTTGCAGCGCAACGATTTCGGCATCAGCTTCGACGACAAACTGATCAGTGGGGTGGCGCAGATCGGCGGCACCGCATCGGTCGATCTGGAGATCCAGGCCATCCGTACCCCCTGAGCAACCACATTCTTCCTGATTGATCTGAAAGGCATCATGTCCGACACCAGCAACGCCGTCGCCCCGGGCACCGACACCCGCGGCTCCCGACAGCGCTCCCTTGCCGAACTCGGCCCCAACTACAAATGGATTGCCCTGTCCAACACCACGTTGGGGATGCTGATCGCGACCATCAACTCCTCCATCGTGCTGATCGCGCTACCCGACATCTTCAAGGGCATTCACCTCAATCCGTTGGAACCGCAGAACACCAGCTATCTGCTGTGGATGATGATGGGCTTCCTCGTGGTGACCGCTGTGCTGGTGGTCAGCTTCGGTCGTCTCGGCGACATGTTCGGTCGCGCCCGGATGTACAACATGGGGTTCGCGATCTTCACCGTCTCGTCGATCTTCTTGGCCATCACCTGGTTCGACGGTAGCGAGGCGGCCATCTGGCTGATCTTCTGGCGCATCGTCCAAGGCGTCGGTGGCGCCTTCCTGATGGCGAACTCGTCGGCCATCCTCACCGACGCCTTCCCGGCCAATCAGCGCGGACTAGCCATGGGCATCAACGGCGTTGCCGCCATCGCCGGGTCGTTCCTCGGCTTGCTGATCGGCGGTGTGCTGGCACCGATCCAGTGGCACTACATCTTCCTCGTCTCGGTGCCGTTCGGCGTGGTCGGAACCATCTGGGCGTACCTGAAACTCCATGACACCGGCGAACGCCGCAAGGCCAAGATGGACTGGTGGGGCAACATCACCTTCGCCGTCGGGCTCATCGCCATCCTCATCGCGATCACCTACGGCATCCAGCCCTACGGCACCTCCAACATGGGCTGGGGCAATCCGTGGGTGCTCACCGGCCTGATCGGTGGAGTCATCGTACTGGCCGCCTTCGTGTTCATCGAGACCAAGGTGCCCAGCCCACTGTTCGAGTTGTCGCTGTTCAAGAATCGCTCCTTCGCCTTCGGCAACATAGCGAATCTGATGGCCTCCATCGGACGCGGCGGTCTTCAGTTCATCCTCATCATCTGGCTGCAGGGCATCTGGCTGCCGCAGCACGGATACGACTACTCGCGCACGCCGCTGTGGGCAGGTATCTACATGGTGCCGATGACCATCGGCTTCCTGCTCAGCGCACCGGTATCGGGTGCACTGTCCGATCGGCTGGGTACCAAATGGTTCACCACCACCGGCATGGTCATCACCGCCGGTACCTTCGCCGCACTCATCGCGATGCCGGTCGACTTCCAGTACTGGGTCTTCGCTCTGGTGATGCTCATCAACGGAATCGGCATGGGGCTGTTCGCCTCCCCCAACCGTGCCGAGGTGATGAACAGCTTGCCCATCACCTCCCGCGGGTCGGGCGCCGGCATGATGACCACATTCCAGAACGCCGCGATGGTGCTGTCGATCGGGTTGTTCTTCTCGCTGATGATCGCCGGACTCAGCGCGCATCTGCCCGACGCGATGTTCAGCGGACTCACTGCCAACGGCATGCCCGACGCGCCCGCCGACGGGATTGCGCATCTGCCCACCGTGGGCATCCTGTTCGCGGCGTTCCTCGGCTACAACCCCATCCGTGAGGTCGGCGGTCAAGCGCTGCAGGGCCTGCCGCAGTCGGCGGTGGATCACCTGACCGGGTTGGACTTCTTCCCGCATCTGATCAGTGATCCGTTCTCCGATGGCCTCACCGCCGCGTTCACCTTCGCTCTCATCTGCTGTGTGATCGGTGCGATCGCCTCGCTGTTCACCGGATCGCCGAAGTCGGCGACACCGGAGATGGTGGGCGTCGAACTGGCTGCCGTCGCCGCCGATGCCGGCGTAGGCACACCCGCGGAGCTGATCGACGAAGCGCACATGACCGGGGCACGACACCGCAAGCCTGGGCCGTCGACGGCAGGTTCCGCGGCGAGCGGCGACCCCCGAATCACCGGACACATCACCGGGTCCGACGGCGTCGCGCCCGCCGAAGCCGCCGTGACGGTGACCGATGTCCGGGGCCACCAGGTCGGTACGGCCACGGTCGGGCCGGACGGGTCCTACGCGGTGGGTGATCTCGCCGACGGCACCTATACGGTCATCGCGACCGCACCGGGCCGGTCGCCTCGGGCGCTCACGGTGTCCGTCGTCGGTGAGCTGACCTTCCGTCGCGACTTCGTCCTCGCCGGGGGATCGACTCTGCGCGGCACGGTCCGCGACGGGGACCGTCCGCTACCGGCGGCCCTGGTGGTCACCGACCGGTCGGGCGCGGTGATCAGCCGGGCGCACGCCGACGCCGACGGCGACTTCGTCATCGGCGGCCTGTCGAACGGGGACACTGTCGCCGTCACGGCCTCGGCGCCCGGCTACCAGCCGACAAGTCAACTCGTGACCGTCGACGCCTCGGCACCCGGCGTGGTCGACATCGTCCTGATCGCCACCGGTGGCGTGCAGGGTACGGTCCGCACCCCCGACGGCACACCGCTCGTCGGCGCCACGGTATCGGCAATCGGACCCGATCAGACGATCGTCGCGTCGGTGACCACCGACACCGACGGCCGCTACCGCATCGAGGGCCTCACCGACTCGGCGTTCACGGTGGTTGCCAACATGTACGAGCCGACGGCCCTCGCGGTCAGTGTGTCCGCCGGACAACGCAACACCGCCGACATCGCGCTCGGCGCCGGACACAAGCCGGTCGTGTCGTAGCGATCGTCCGGCGCGCGTCGGCACCGGACCGGCCCGTCCGGGCCGCCCGTGCACGTCCCCGGAAAAGCGCCCCGACACAGCACCCTCCGTAGCGAACCCGTCAACAATGCGTCGGCTGCCCCGCTACGCAGGGCGCTTTTCTGGGGCGGTCTTCCGGCGCGGCGGATTCTTCGGCGGGCACATTCCGGAAGGGCGCGCCTCAGCGCAACGACCCCAGGTGATCCCGGACCAGCCGGCGTACCCGGGCGGGCGCGTCGTTGTGCCCCAACAGCAGATGCACCGCCAGCCCGTCGACAAGCGCGTGCAGTCTCATCGCCTCGGCCTCCAGATCGTGCCGCGCGTCGACGAGCCCGTGGTCGCCCAGATCGGTCAGCACCCGCCGAGACAGCGCCCGCAGGCCGTCGTGCGCCTCGAGTCCGGCCTCGGCCAGCCCCGGATGTGCGACCGCATCGGTGACCAGCGCCAGGTTCACGTGCATCTCGACCCGCCGGACGTCGTCGAACGGTAGAACCTCCGACAGCATCGCCTCCGCGCGCCGCAGCGGATCGCGGACAGACCCGTGCCCGACGACACGCTCCCCGACCCGCTGATAGATCAGCCGCATCGAGAACGCGAGCAACTCCTCCTTGTCGGCGAACACATGTCGCAACGACCCGGCGGAAATCCCCGCCTCGGCGGCGACGTCCCGGATCGACACCCCCGACACCCCTTCGCGGAGCACCACCCGCCAGAGCGCCTCCGCGATCTCAGTTCGTCGGGCGTCGTGGTCGATCAGCTTGGGCACTTCCGCATGGTAGCCCAACTGTGCTAGCTTAGGTCGCGTTGCCAACACAGTCGTGCCACCACAATCGTCTGCGCCTTGCCCGGACGACTCCCGACGACGACGAAGGAACTGTGACGGACCTGCCCACCGCGCCCCGACGCTTCGCCGCCCTCGACGTCTTGCGTGGCGTCGCCATTCTCGGGACGCTGGCCACCAACATCTGGATCTTCACGAATGTCGACGGTCTGGTCGGCTATCTCAACGGCACCCACGAGGCGACCGGGGCGTGGTCCGTGGTCCAGGACGTCCTGCAACAGCTCGCACAGGGCAAGTTCCTCGGCCTGCTCACGATCATGTTCGGCATCGGACTCGCCATCCAACAGCGTTCCGCGGAACGTCGTGGCGAATCATGGCCCGGTGGCTATCCGTGGCGCGCGGCACTGCTCTTCGTCGACGGCACGGTCAACTACTTCCTCTTCACCGAGTTCGACGTCCTGATGGGTTACGCGGTCACCGGCCTGATCGTGGCGTTCATCCTGTCGACGACCATCCGACGACAACACGTCGCGCTGATCACTGCCGCAGTCATCCATGTGCTGCTGCTGACGCTGATCGTCGCCGCGCTCGCGACCGCCCCACCGACCGACCGAGCACAACCGCTGTCACCCAATCCGTACGCCGACGGCTCGTTCCTCGATCTCGTCGTGTTCCGTGCCGCGCACATCGCGCTGTTCCGTGCCGAGGTCGTCCTGATCCTGCCGATGTCGGTGGCGCTGTTCCTCGTCGGCGCCGCCCTCCTGCGGGCAGGCGTCCTCGAGCCGACGACACGCGTACCGTCGGCCGGCCGGCTGCGGAGGCGGCTGATGATCGTCGGACTCGGCGTCGCGTTCCCGCTCGACCTCGTCGTCGGCATCACCGGCGGCGACGCCGGCCTGATCGTCGGCCGCTACCTGCTCGCGCCGATCGTCGCACTCGGGATCCTCGCGGCGATCGCGGCTTTCTACGCGGACGGCCGGACACCCGGGATCCTCGGCCGCGCCCTCTCGCCGATCGGCCGGACGGCGTTGAGCTGCTACGTCTTCCAGAACGCACTGGCCGGCGCCATCTGCTACGGGTGGGGACTCGGCCTGGCCGCACGCCTCGACCCGACCACGGTCGTGCCCGCGACGATCGGGCTGTTCCTCGGCATCACCGTAGTGCTGATGGTGCTCGCGCGGCTGTGGCTCCGGCGATTCGATCGCGGTCCCCTGGAACGGCTCTGGCACAGCAGCTATGCGCGACTACACCGGCCTGAGCGGATGCGGACCACCGAACCGGCGAACCACACCCCGACGAATGCCTCCTCGTGAGACCATGAGGTCGCAGTCGCCCAGACGATCTGCGGGGACGTCCCAGATCTCGGCAATGATCTGGTAGCACTCACCAAGATCACGGGTCTGCTCGGACACAAACCGGTCGGAGGGCGCTGCTACCCGCACACCACCGCGACACTCAGTGATCCACAACGGCCTTCAGGAATGACCGGGTCCGCTCCTCACGCGGGGCGGTGAAGATCTGTTTCGGATCGCCCTCCTCGACGATGCGCCCCTGGTCGAAGACGAGCACCCGGTCGGCGACGTCGCGTGCGAAGCCCATCTCATGGGTGACGATGAGCATGGTGATGTCGGTGGTCTCGGCGATGCGCCGCAGCACGCCGAGCACGTCGGCCACCAGTTCCGGGTCCAGCGCCGAGGTGACCTCGTCGAGAAGGAGGATGTCGGGGTCCATCGCCAACGCCCGGGCGATGGCCACGCGCTGCTGCTGGCCGCCGGACAGTTTGGTGGGGTGCGCGTCCTCTTTGTCCTGGAGGCCGACGGTGGCGAGCAGTTCCCGGGCACGTTCGGCCGCCTCGGCCTTGCTCTTGCCCAGCACGTGGATCGGCGCCTCGGTGATGTTCTCCAGCACGGTCATGTTGGGGAACAGATTGAACTGCTGGAACACCATGCCGATCTTGGAGCGGACAGCACGCAGGTGCTTCTGTGAAGGCTTCACCAACTTGTCGCCCTTGAACTGATGGGTCAGTGGATCACCCTCGACCCAGATCACTCCGCCGTTTGCGTTCTCGAGGGTCATCAGCAGGCGCAGGATCGTGGTCTTGCCGGAGCCACTGGGACCGATCAGGGCCACCCGTTCCCCGCGCTCGACCCGGAAGTCGAGGTGGTCGAGCACCACGTGGTCGCCGAAGCGTTTAACGACCTTGTCGAACACGATCATCGCGTCCGACGACGGTTCGGTGGGGAGTTGCTCAGTAGGCAAGGGACTTCTCCAGCTTTCGGATCAGGATGGATGTGGGATAGCTGGCGATCAGGAAGATGACACCGGCGATGGTGATCGGTTCGAGGTACTGGAAGGTGCGGGCACCGTACTGCTGCGCCGCAGTGACCATTTCGACCACGGTGATCGCAAACAGGAACGGCGTGTCCTTGAACATGGAGATCGCGTAATTGCCCAGGGCGGGCGTCGTGTTGCGGATGGCCTGCGGCAACACGACCGCACGCCAGGTCCGCGCGGTGGGCAACGACAGCGCGTGCGCCGCCTCCCACTGTCCCTTCGGCACCGAGTCGATGCCGGCGCGATACACCTCGGCCATGTACGTCGAATAGTGGATGCCGAGCACCACGATGCCGATCTGCAGCGCACTGAACTGCGGCAGCAGGTAATAGGCGAACAGCAACTGCACCACCAGCGGGGTGAGCCTGATGAACTCGCAGATCGCCCGGATCGGGACGCTGATCGCAGCGGGCCCGGTTCGACGGAGTACCGCGATAGCCAACCCCAGTACCGCCGCGATCACAAAGCCCAGCACCGTGGCGAGCAAGGTGATCTTGAAGCCTTCCAACAAGATCGGCAGGCAGTCCCAGGCGCGCTGCCAACTCCAGTCGACGTTCATCGGCCCACCCCCACGTTCTCGTCGACCCGTTCAGGTCGCAGGCTGAGCACCTCGCGCAGCGTCGGGCCCACGCCCAGGCGCGACTTGGCACGCATCTCGAGGAGATTCATGAACAGCGTCAGCACGTAGGCGATGCAGAAGTACAGGATCAGACCGATACCGAAGGAGAACAGCGTGTCACCGGTGCCGCGGCGCAGCTGTTCGATCTGATACGTCAGATCCTGCAGCAGAATGAAACTCGCGAGGGCACTGCCCTTGAGTAATTGGATCAGCAGGTTGTTCATCGGCGGGATCATCTGCACCCACGCCTGCGGGAAGATGACCCGATGCAACCGCTGCCAGGCCGAGAAGTTCAGCGCCACAGCGGCTTCACGCTGCGGAGCGGGAATCGCGGCCAGCGACCCGCGCACCACTTCCGCGCCGTACGCGCCGTAGTTCAGACCGAGCGCGAGGATGCCACAGAACATCGGGTCGAGTTCGTAACCGAACAACGGCAGCACGTAGAACAGCCAAAACAGCTGCACCAAAAGCGATGTGCCGCGGAAGAACTCCACGATCACCCGAGCGGTCCCGCGGATCGCGATCTGACGCGCCCCCGCCGCCACCCCCAGAACGAGCGCCAGCACAAACGCCAGCGCAGCCCCACCGAGGGTCAGGTAAACAGTGGTGAGTATGCCTTCCCAGATGCGCGGCCACGCATCCAGGAAGGCGTCGAAGTTGTCACCCACGAGTCGTTACTCGTCGCCCCTCAGATGTTGCCGGCACACAGATCCTCGGTGGTCAGCTCTGGATCGGGCAGCTCCTCTTCGGTGAACCCGAACTCACCGACGATGGACAGGTACTTCTCCGGATCGGAGGTGATCTTCTCGAGTTCGGAGTTGTAGGCGTCGAGCAGGTCCTGATCATCGGTGCGGAAGACCGTGCCGCCCGCGCCGACCTGCGGGACTCCGTCGATGACGGCGACGAAGGACGGCGTCACATCGACCGGGGCGTCCGGGTTGTTGTTCTTCATCCAGTTCAGCGAGATGCCGGTGAGTGCGAAGACGTCGGCGCGTCCCGAGGTGACCGCGTCCATCCCGTCCTGCGGGGTGGCCACCTGCATGCTGTCGATGCCGAGGCTCGACGCATAGTCGGACTCGATCGCGCCGGTCATGGTGGCCAGGCGGGCGCCGCTCTCGGCCACCGACTGCATGTCGGTGAGGTTCATCGGATTGCCGGTGGGCACCATCAGAGCGGTCGTGTAGTTGAATTCGGGATCGCTGAACGAGGCCTGCTCGCAACGCTCGGGCAGGATCGACATACCGGCGCTGACCACGTCGAACCGGTTGGCCTGTAGACCCGGGATGAGCGCACCGAAGTCGGCGTTGACGCCTTCGACGGTCTCGATGCCGAGGTTGCCGAAGATCTCGCGGTGCAGGGCGACGGTCGCGCCGGTCAGCTGCCCGTTCTCCTCGAACGAATACGGCGCCTCACCGGCGAAGCCGACCGTGACGACCCCTTCGTCCTGCAACTGTTCCAACAGGCTGGAATCGCCGCCGGAATCGGTCGATGAACACGCCGCGAGACTCGCGCCCACCAGGACTGCAGCCGCCATGGTCCGGACGGATCGACGATGCAGGGTCTTCTTCATTGCAGACAATGCCATGAACTCAGCCTTCCGGTAACAGCCGGGACGCACCCGCCGTACAGGCCAGAGCCCGCGCTCCGGTCACCGAACCGACGCCCAACTTCTCCGATTTGATCGCTTCGTACGCCTAGTGAACCTAACACGGATCTCAGGTGGCGCTCAGGCGGCCCTCATCCCGCCCATCCTGACGATGGCGCCAAAAGGGCTTCCCACCTCCGGGTTTCGCGAGCCCATCCCCGTCCGACCGTTTTCTTCTGACAGCACACACGGTATCGGGTTGTCATTGGGTGAAACCATTTGTGCAGAAAACGAATCCGGGTGGTATTCGTCGACACCATCCGATCCGACGCCGACGTCTCTCGCGTTGTGTTCGCGCACCTTCGACCTAGGCAGCACGAGCGCACCGAGGAGCTCACACGGTCGTCACGGCTGGTGCGTGCAACGGGTTTGCGGCCGGAGCATCGTGGCTAAGCTCGGGCAGGAGGTGTGCGAGCGATGCGAATCCTGTGCGTTGCGGGTCTGGTCCTGGCGGCCATCGGGTGCGGCGCGGCGTCGGCGGTGTGGTGGGGCTGGCTCATTCCCACGGTGATCGTGGGGGCGCTCGCCGCGCTCGGCGTCTACGATCTGGTCCAGCGCCGCCACTCGGTGTTGCGCAACTACCCCGTCGTCGGCCATCTGCGATTCCTGCTCGAATCGGTGCGGCCCGAGTTGCAGCAGTACTTCATCGAGCGCAACGTCGATGGTCGGCCGTTCGATCGGGATGTCCGCTCGTTGATCTACGAGCGCGCCAAGGGCACCGCGGCCGAGCTGTCCTACGGCACCGAACGCGACATCGACAGGGCCGGTTACGAATACCTGGTGCATTCCACCGCGCCGGTCGAGCCGCCGCCCCATCCATTCCGGGTGTCGGTCGGCGGCCCGGACTGCGCCGCACCGTACGCCATGTCGCTGCTCAACATCTCGTCGATGAGCTTTGGCGCACTATCAGGTAACGCTTTGCGCGCCTTGAACAACGGCGCACGCAGAGGCGAGTTCGCCCATGACACCGGCGAGGGTGGCCTCACGCCGTATCACCTCGGTGGTGCCGACGTCATCTGGGAGATCGGCTCCGGCTACTTCGGCACCCGCACCGACGAGGGACACTTCGATCCCGACCAGTTCGCGGACAAGGCGGCCACCGAACAGATCAAAGCCATCTCGATCAAGCTCAGCCAAGGCGCCAAACCCGGCATCGGTGGCGTGCTGCCGGCGGCGAAGGTCAGCGCAGAGATCGCCCGCTACCGCGGCGTGCCCGAGGGACAGAAATGTGTCAGCCCGGCCGGTCACTCGGAGTTCTCCACACCTCGTGAACTCGTCGGCTTCATCGCCCGCCTGCGCGAGCTCAGCGGCGGAAAGCCGATCGGCTTCAAGCTGTGCGTGGGATCGCGAGTCGACGTGCTGGCCATCTGCAAGGCGATGCGCGCGGAGTCGATCGCGCCGGATTTCATCGTGGTCGACGGCGCCGAAGGTGGTACCGCCGCGGCACCGCTGGAGTACGAGGACCACGTCGGGTTGCCGCTGACCGACGGACTGATGACGGTACACAATGCGCTGGTCGGGACCGGGCTGCGCGACATCATCCGGATCGGTGCCAGCGGCAAGGTCGCGACCGGCAACGACATCGTCAAAAGACTCATCCAGGGAGCCGACTACACCAATGCCGCACGACCGATGATGATGGCCGTGGGTTGCATCCAATCTCAGCGGTGCCACACCAACCACTGCCCGGTGGGCGTGGCCACCCAGGATCGGCGTCGCGCCCGCGCGCTCGACGTCGACGACAAGAGTGACCGCGCGTTTCGATATCACCAGGCGACCGTCGACGAAGCGATGCGGTTGATGGCTTCTCTCGGGGTGCGCGACCCCGCCGAGCTCGGCCCGCATCTGCTCCGCAAACGCGTCTCGGCCACCGAGCAACGTTCCTACGCCGAGATCTACGAGTGGTTGACACCCGGTCAGTTACTCGACGACCCACCCGAGTCGTGGATCGACGACTGGACGCGCGCCGATCCGGATTCGTTTGCCCCGAGCGCCGGCAACTGAGCCCGACGATTTGTCAGAATCGGTGTCGTGCAGATCGGAATGACCTTGCCGGTGATGGAACCGGGGCTCGACGCCGATGTCCTGCGGACGTGGGCGACCGAGATCGACCGAGGGTCCTTTTCATCGTTGTGCTTCGGAGAGCGCATCGCCTTCGACAACCCGGACACCCTGACCCTGCTCGGTGCGCTGGCCGCCTGGACCGAGCGCGTACGGCTCGTGACGACGGTGGTGGTGCCGCAGCTCCATGACCCGGTGATGTTGGCCAAGGCCTTGGCCACCGGCGACATGCTGTGCGGCGGACGGCTGACCGTCGGCCTCGGGATCGGCGGACGGCATGAGGATTATCACGCGGTCGGCGCCGACACCGGCACGCAGACGATCCGCGGATTGACCGACCGTGTGACCACGATGCGCCGGGTGTGGGCGGGCGAGAAGATCACCGACTCGATGCTCCCCGTCGGTCCCACGCCGCCGCAGTCCGGCGGACCCGAGCTGCACGTCGGCACCACCGGACCCAAGACCATTCGCAGCGCCGCCGGATGGGCCGATGGGGTGGCCGGGGTGACCCTGGATCTGAACCTGGATCGACAGGCCGAACTGTTCGACGTCGCGCGTCGCGCGTGGGCCGACGCCGGGCGGCGCCGTCCACATCTGGCGACCTCGTTCTGGTTCGCACTCGGCACCGGTGACGGTCCGCGAGAGCAGATCCACCGACACCTCCGCCACTACATGAACTGGATTCCGACCGAGTTCGTCGACGCCATGGCCCCCACCACGGGGTGGGCCGGCACTGAGGACGAGCTGGTCGAGACACTACGGAGGTTCGCTGCCATCGGCACCGACGAGGTCCAGCTGATCCCGACGAGTTCTGATCCGGATCAGCTCCGACGTGCCGCCGAGGTGGCCGCCGCGTTTGGCTGATCCGATCCGATCGGCCGCCGACACCCACATGGGGAGCTGACATCCACGTGAGTAGCAACCCCCGTGGTTGTCAGTTCTCTATGTGGATGCGCGACGACCCGGTCGCCGAGTCCGGGTCTACGACGCCTTCGGCAAGCGAGGCGTCCAACGCGAGCAGTTGCTCGGGTGAGACCGCGCGCAACACTCCGAGGGTGGCCGACACCGCGATCTCGCAGGCGACGTCGATGTCGGCGCGATCAACGATCAACGCACGATATGCGACATCGAGACTGATCCCGATCAGCAGCGACGCCAGGGTATCGGCGCTCGCCGCGATCTCGGCGCCGCGTTCGGCGTAGTTCTGACGCAAACGAGCGGCGACCCGCGGTTCGAGCGTCGTGTAGAGCCGACGGCCGGGATCCTCGGCCTCCTGCCGGTGCCCGAGGAGGAGCCGCAACCCCTCCGGATTGCTCCGCGCGAAGTCGAAGGTCGCCTCCACCGAGTGTCGCGCCCGGGCGCCGTACGACCAGTCTTCGCTTTCGTCGTAGGCAGCCGCCATCCAGTCGGTGAAGTTGCCCAACTCCCGTTCGATCAGCCGGTCGACCAGTGCATCACGCGACCCGAAGTGTGCGTACAACGTCACCCGGGTGGTGCCGCCGCGTTCGGCGATCATGTCCATCGTCGACCGTTCGACCCCGTGTTCGGAGATGACCGCCCGGGCGGCGTCCAACAGTTGGTCATCGGTGGGTCGATTGCGGGTGCTGCGCGGTCGCGAACGACGACGCGATGCGCCCGTCCGCCCGGGCTTGTTCACTGTGGGCTCCTGATATCACCTCGTGGTCCGGGTGGCCAGACCGATGTGGACTCCATTGCCCCCGACACCCTCAGCCGGGGGTGTCCGTGCCACCCAACCGACCGAAATAGGCGGCCTCGACCTTATCCCGACTGGCCCGCAGGTCATCGGCCGAGCCCCCCAACGCAACCCGCCCGTGGTGCATCACGATGGCCGAGTCGGCGATGCCCAGCGCCAGGTCGATGTGCTGTTCGACCAACACCACTGCCATGCTCTGCTCGTCGGCGATGCTGCGCAGCCGCGGCAACAGATCCTGGACGGCCACCGGCGACAGACCGAGGCTCAGCTCATCGATGAGCAACACGGACGGCCGCGTCAACAATGCCTTCGCCAGGGCCAGCATCTGCTGCTCACCGCCGGACAGGTTGCCGCACCGTCGGCCGCGCAACGTCTTCAGCTTGGGAAAGTACTCAAAGACCACATCCACCTGCGGCCCACCCTTGCGTCGCGCCAACCGCAGATTGTCGGTGACGGACAGACGGTGGAACAAGCCGCGGTTGTCGGGCACCAGCGTCACCCCGCGGCGCGCATTGCGCTCGACACGATGATCGATCGGTTCACCCAATGCGGTGATCTGACCCGACATCAGAGGGAGCGCGCCCACCGCTGACAGCAATGTCGTGGTCTTTCCCGCGCCGTTGGGCCCCAGCAACGCAAGGATCTCACCAGGCCGAACCTCGAAGGTCAGCTCACGCACCGCGGGTACGCCGTAGTGACCGACGGTGACTCGATCCAGGGACAGAACTGGAGCGGCTGCGGCGGAGTCCGTGACCGCGCCGTCGGCGACTGTCGGCGTTGTCATCGTGTCTCCTCCGTAGTGGTCGATTCTGTCGTAGTCTCGTCCGTAGTGGTCGATTCCACCGGGGTCATTACGGTGCCGGCCGATGTGTCGGGTGCCGGATCGTCGGCGCCCGAATCCGACTCGGCCTGTACCTCAGCACTACCGAGGTAGGCCGCAACCACGGCCGGGTCGTTCGTGATCTCCGCCGGCGGCCCGGCCGCTATCACGCGCCCGAAATCGAGGACGTACAGCCGGTCGCAGACATCGAGAACCAGCGACATGTCGTGGTCGATGAGCAGGATGCCCACACCCGTCGCGGCGATCCGGCGCAACTCGCCGCCGAACTCACGACTCTCGTGCGTGTCGAGTCCGGCGGCCGGCTCGTCGAGCAGGACCAACCCGGTATCGCCGACGAGCGCGCGGGCTACACCGACCAGCTTCTGCTGCCCCAGCGTCAGTTCGTCCGGTCGGCGATCGGCGACGTCGGTCAGGCCGACGACGTCGAGCGCCTTCTCCACGACACCGGCCGGCGGTCGGGAACCGTTCACCACGTCGAGGACCATGGCGCGTAGTCCAACCCGCTGCACCGCGACAGCCAGATTCTGGGCGACGGTCAAGTCGGCGAACAGCTCTCCGGCCTGCCAGGTACGCGCCATACCCGCGCGGCGCCGACGGTGCGGCCCGGCACGGTCGATGCGCCGCCCGGACAGGGTCACCTCACCGCTGGAGCGCGCGAAGCCGGTGACCGCATCGACGAAGGTCGTCTTGCCGGCACCGTTGGGGCCGATCAGTCCGACGATCTCCCCCGCTCCGACGGTGAGGTCGATGTCGGCATTGGCGGTGACACCGCCGTAGTGCACCGAGAGCCCGCGGGTGCGCAGCAACGGCTCGGCGTCGGGGGCGGCTACGGTTGTCGCGCTGTCAGGCATGAAGGCCCGCCTTTGAGGTCGTAGGGGTGACGAGCGGTGCGGCCGCACCATCGCCGCTGTCGTCGGCCGGGGTGTCCGCGTGCGTATGTCGCCGGCGCAACTTGTCGCCGAGCTCGGTGAACGCGCCGGCCATGCCGACCGGATTGAGGATCGCCGCCAGCAACAGGCCTGCCGCAGCGATGATCTCGTAGTACTCACCGAGGGCCAACGTCTGGTTGAGGAAGACGTAGCCCACACCAAGCGGTCCGACGATGCCGGCGATGAATGCACCGGACACCGACGTGATGCCGCCGACATAGGTCATGGCGAGCAGGATCAGACCGACCATCACGGTGAACGATCCCGCCGACAGCTGGCCTCGGCTGTAGCCAATCAGGCAGCCGCCGACGCCGGCGAGGAAGGCCGAGAGCGCGAAGCCGAGCAACTTGGTCGATGCCACGTTGATCCCGACCGCGGCCGCGGCTCGCTCGTTGGATCGCACCGCCAGGAAGGCACGCCCGGTGGACCCGGCCATCAGACGCATCACCGCCAGCGTGGCGATGGTGACCACCACGAGAACCATCAGCGAGAACCGCAGGGTCACCAGGTTGGTGCCGTCACGCACACCGAGATCGATTCCGAACAGCGTCGGATCCGTGATCAGATTGCCCTCGTAGGCGGTGATTCCCGGATTGTTGAACACGAAACCCTGGATCGCGATCGCCGCGGCCAGGGTGACCACGGCGAGTTGGGCGCCACGGATACGCAATGCGGGTACGCCGACCAGGATGCCCAAGCCGGTGGCGATCAGCGCGGCGAACAGGATGCTGAACGGGAAGGGCACATTCCAGTTCACCGTCAGCTTCGACAACGCGAACCCGGCGGCGCCGGCAAAAGCCATGGACGCCAGCGAGATCTGACCCAGATAGCCGGTGAGCAACACCAGCGACAACGCGATCAGCGACAAGATCACCGAGGTGACGACACCGAAGCGCCACGTCCCCTCCGTGAAGAAGATGGCGGCCGTCACCGCGGCCAGCACGGTGATCGTCGGAATGGGACGGATGTGTGGGATGCGGACCGCAGGCATCTTCACCTCGCCCAGTGAACCGCGGGAGGGAATCCGTCCACCCATCAGGAACAGCGCGATGACGATGAGGACGAACGGTACGGCATCACCCAAGCCCGCCTGCGCCCATTCGGGCCACCAGTCCTTGGTGGTCAACCACGTGATGACCGCCTGGAAAGCTCCGAGGAAAAGTCCACCTGCGCAGGCGATTCCGAAGGATGTGAGTCGACCGAGTAGTGCGACGGCGAGAGCCGGGATCACGTAGAAGGTGTAGCTGGTGACGCTGAGTCCGATCGTGAAGGCAGCCAGGACCGCGATCAGACCCGTTGCGGCGCCGGTGATCACCCAGACGACAGCGGCGAGACGATCAGGTGAGTATCCGACGAGCCGCGCGGCGAGTTCGTCCTCGGCGCCGGCGCGGGTCGCCACACCGAGCCGGGTGAGCTTGAAGTATGCCCAGAACAGTGCGGCGATCACGATCGCGATGCCGGCCAGGATCAGGTCGGAGACGTTGACGACTGCGCCGGCGAACTCGATCGTGTCGTCGGGCAGAATCCGCAGGGCCAGCAGACCTTCGGTGTCGAAGCGGAGATGTACGAGCGCCTGGATGAAGAGCATCAGACCGACCGACGCCACCACCTGCGCCAGCACCGGCGCATGCCGCAGCGGCCGAAAGACGAGATAGTGCGCAACGATGGCCCAGAGAACGGCCGAGAGCACGCCGATGATGATCGCCGGGCCCATCGAGACCGGGTCGTCGGCGCTACCGATCGGGATGTGACCGATGGGGAGAACCAGCTCTCCGTCGCTACGCAGTGCGGCGACCGTGTAGACCGCCCACAGCCCGAGCGTGCCCTGCGCGAAGTTGATGACACCGGTCGCGGCGTACACGCCGACCAGCGACGATGCGAGAACGGCGTACACCGCACCGGTCGAGAGACCGAGAAAGACGAACTGCAGGAATTGCCCCATTACCGAACCAATCGATCGGTGCGCCGGCGAAGCGCGCGAACACGGAAAGAGACGGGTCGGGTGGATGCCGGGGCATCCACCCGACCCGGTGTGAGAGGACTCAGATGGCGCCCGGGATCATCTTGAGGACCTCCGGGTTCGGCGTGATGTAGCCACCGCCGACCGGTTCGGTCTTGTTGTCACCGGTGACCTCGAACAGCAGCATCTCGGTGGTGCAGTTCGGGGTCGTCTCCTTGCCGCAGGTGAGAGTCGGACCGGCGAAGCTCTGGAAGTCGATGAGCCCCTTCAGCCCGGCCAGCACGCTCGGCCCGGTGAAGTCGGTGACGCCGGCTGTGTTCAGTCCGTTCACGAAGTCGACGAGCGTTGCGAACATCCCGTAGGCGTAGAAGCCGCCGCTGCCTCCGGCCTCGTCGACGTACTGCTCGGAGATCTGCACGTTCTCCTTGACCTCTTCAGGCGCCGAGTCGAGCGCCGGCGGCTGCCAGATCGGCGAGTACGTTTGCGCGCCCACGGCCTGGGCACCCATGGTGTCGATGAACTCGGTGCACGCAGCCATGAACATAGTGCCCTGGTAGCCGACCGACCGCAGCGACTGCGACAGCTTGGTGCAGTTGTTCTCGTTCGCCGACGTCATCAGGCCGGCAGCCGCGGGGTCACCGTCGGCGAGAGTGGTGGCCAGCGCGGTGTAGTTGGGTCCGGCCGGCGGGTAGTACACCCCCTTGACGTCGATCTGCAGTTGCTGCCCAAGCGGCACCATGAGGGTGTCGAACACCTGATGCGCCTGCGGCAGATCGGCATTCGCGAGGGTCAGGGACTCCTTCTCGGCCGCCTTCAGGGACTGCATGAATCCGACGAGGAACGCGGCCGCGGGCGGGCCGAAATACACCCGGTTGGCCGCCTCGGCGCCGGTCGCCGTGTTGAACGGGATCTGGCCGACCATCGGGATGCCGGCCGAGGTGAGAATCGGCATCGCTGCCTGGGATTCGGAGTTGTATCCGTCGATCGCGGCGACGACACCTGCTTGGACGAACTGGTTCGCGCACGAGATCGTGGACTCCGGCGCGGTCTGGTCGATCCCGCAGTCGATGACCTCGATGGGCCGACCGTTGATCCCACCGATCTGGTTGTTGATGTACTCGACGGCGGCGTCCTTGCCGGTGGTCACACCCGGTTGGGTGCCGGGCCCCTGCGAGGGATTGAACAGGCCGACCCGGATCGGGTCACCGGCGGCCGCGGTTCCGCTCCCCTCGGCCACCCCGGTGCTGCCGGAACCGCTGTCATCGTCGCTGCTGCACGAGACAACGGAGAATACACACGCCGCTGCCACGGCGGCCGCGAAGACGCGGCCAGTTCTCCTACGCATACTCACATGCCTTTCCCGCCGGTTCCGGGCACGACTGTTCGACCCGGTAGGGCTTCGAGTTCCAGATTTGAGCACCGGACCACCGGCGGCGGTTCGGTGGCCCGATCCGCCTGATGTGATCTGGGCCACTCGGAAAGTAGCGTCTGCCTTACACCGGTGTCAAGCTGTTTCACGAAGTGAAATTCACTGTGCGCGAGTGTGACCCCGCAGGTAGTGATGGGACAAGTGACCCAGAAAGTGCGGATCTGTGCGATCGCGACAATGCTTATCGTCACATTTCGGACACTGCCCAGAGGAGGTCCCGAAGCGGTGCGGCCGGTCAGTCCGTCAGGCGCTGCTGTGCGGCGTAGCGCGCCATCGCCTCGCGCTCGCGGGCGTGCCCGGGGTAGCCGAACAGAACGATCAGGGCACCGAGCACCACCACCGCAATCGCCGCCCCGTAGGCACGAGTATCGCCGTCCACGAAGGCATTTCGCGCGGCGGCGATGATCTGGTCGGCATATTGCGGGTAGCGTGACGCCAATACCTCGGCGCTGGAGAAGGATTTGGTGAGCGCGGCCTCGCTCTGCGCGGTGATCTCGTCGGCTTGCGGCGACGCGGCAATCGAGGCCGACAGCGACTTCGCGTAGCCCGCGGTGAGGATGGCCCCGAGCAGCGACTGCATGATGGCGCCACCGAGGTCACGCTGGAGGTCGGACATACTCGATGCCATGCCGGCGCGCTGCACGGGCACCGACCCGGTCAACGAGTGCGATGCGGGCGTGCCGGCGAAGCCCACACCGACACCGATCAAGAAGTAGGCGGCAATGACGACCCACACCGACGCACCCTCGTCCCAGGTGAGGTAGGCGACCACCAACCCGGCGACGATGAACGCGTAGCCGAGCAGGAGGGTGAACCGGGAGCCCAGGGCCTCGACGAGCTTGGCCGACTGTGGGGCCACCACCACCATCGCCAGAGCCGCGGGCAGGATCATCGCGCCCGCCTCCAGCGTGGAGTAGCCCAACACGTTCTGCAGGAACTGCTGCCCGATGAACATCGCACCCATCAAGGTGCCGAAAATGATGATGCCGCCGACGGCCGCCACCCAGAAGGTTCGGCGACGCGCGATCCGCAGGTCGAACAGCGGTACCCGGACTCGGAGTTGGCGCACCACGAAGCCCAGCGCAGCGACGAGTGCGATGGCGGTGAGGATCACTACCGCGGTGCCCTTGTCACCCAACGGGGCGAAGTTGAGCGCGAGCACCGTCGCGCCCACGAGCACGATCGACAGGACACCGCCGAGGTTGTCGACGGTGGCGGCGGTGTCTCCGCTGTCGGAGGGAACGAGGAACCAGGCGCCGATCAGGGCGATCACGGCCAACGGAAGGGTGACGAGGAATACCGCGTTCCACTTGAACACTTCGAGCAGTCCCCCCGACAGCACCGGGCCGGACGCCGAGATGGCCGCGCCCAGAGCCGACCAGGCCGCGATCGCCTTGGTGCGCCGAGCGCCCGACCACAGGGCGGTGATCACCGCCAGAGTGGTGGGAAACGCCAGGCCCGCTGAGATACCGCCCACCACCCGGGCCCCGAACAACACCTCGAACGACGGCGCGAATCCGGCCACCAGCGAGGCCGGGATCGACAGCGACATACCGAACACGAGCATGCGTTTGCGGCCGTACCTGTCGCCGAGGGCACCGAAGTAGAGCACCGAGGCGGCCAGCCCGAGTGAATAGCCGACCGCGATGAGGTTCAGTTGCGTGGAGCTGGCGTCGAGTGCCTCGCCGATGTCGGGCAAAGCGACGTTGGCGACCGCGAGATTGATGTTGGCGACCCCCGCCACGAGGATCAGCGCGGTCAGGACTCGGCCCGCGCGCGCGGGCGCGACACCGTCGTCGTCGGGCTTCGATACGGGCGCCGTCACGCGTCAAGAGTACGACGATCCGAGCGCCGAGGATGCGCACGCCAGGGAATTCGAACTGCCGGAGTCACGTTCGGGCGACATTCCGCCGCCTGATGGGGCCTGTCGGCGATTGCGGCCTAAGATCACCGACGAAAGACACACCAGGCCCGGTGGTGTCGTCGAGAAGAAAGGCGCCACAACGGTGCTCACACTCATCCCCGACTCCCAACGCCGCACCCTCGATGAGCTGGCCGAACGGCTCGATTTTTCGGTCGGCGAACGACTCTCGAAGCAGTCCGCATTCTGGATCATGCTCACGCTCTCGGGGATCATCGCGGTTGCCGGCGTGGTCGCCGACAGCACCGCCACCGTCATCGGCGCGATGATCGTCGCACCGCTGTCCACCCCGATCCTGGGCGTCGGGCTCGGGATCGTGACCGCGCGTGGACGACTGATCTTGTCGAGTGTCGGCTACATCGTCATCGGGGTGGTGCTGGTGACCGCATTGGGCGCGGTCATGGCGCAGCTGTTGCCCAACCCGACCAACGTGCTGGCCAATTCGCAGGTCCTCGGGCGCACCTCCCCCACCCTGGTGGACCTCTTGGCGGCCATCGCGACCGGCCTGGTCGGCGCCATCGCAATCACCCGGCGCGACGTCGGCGACGTCCTGCCCGGCGTCGCCATCGCCATCTCGTTGGTGCCGCCGCTCGGGGTGGTCGGGGTCTGTCTCGGTTCGGGAGCGCCGTCGTTGGCGCTGGGCGCGTTCGTGCTGTTCGCGTCGAATGTGATCGCCATGATCATCACTGCCACGATCATCCTGACCATCGGACGATACGGTCGCGAGGCCGCCGAACTCGCCGTGCAGGCCGGCGCGGGTCCGCAGCGGCCGCGTGTACGTGCGTATGTGGTGCTGACCGTCGCGCTCATCGTGGTCGCGATCCCAATGGTGGCCAACTCCTTGTCGTCGCTCTGGTCCCGCCAGATTGCCACCGCGACCGACCAGTGGTTGTCCGACGCCGGATATGACACCGCGGAAGTGACCGATGTGTCGTGGAGCGGAAATGCGGTGACGATCAGCGTGCTGGCGCCACAGCAGCTTCCACCGGTGGACGACCTGCAGCACACCGTCGACGACCTGGTGCCGTGGGATCCGCAGGTCGTCGTGGTGCACACCGTCGGGGGACGGACGCAGGCCGACTGATGTTTACCTGTCGGCCACTTTGCCGACGACTCGGCGTCTGCTCTGCGATGGTAGAGATGCGAGCTACACGTGGTGCGTGTGAACCCGTGTGTCCACGACAACCACAGAACAGAGGTGATCTCCGTGGGGAGCCCCCGTGAGGCCAGTCAAGCAGTGGCGGCCGCGAATTCGAACGCGCGCGAGACGTTGCCCTTCGACGACACGCGTGATGTCGACGATGCGGCCCGCGGACTCATCGCGAAGCTCGACCCTGCCGTGATCTCGCGGGCCGACGGTGCGACGGCCTGGGATTGCGACGAATTCGGCTTCCTCACCGAGGACTGCCCGCCCACGGCCAATCCCAGTCTGTGGCGTCAGTCGGGTCTGGTGGCACAGCAAGGGCTCTTCGAGGTTGTAGAGCGGATCTATCAGCTGCGTGGTCTCGACCTGTCGAATATGACGGTGATCGAGGGCGATGAGGGCGTGATCATCATCGATCCGTTGATCTCGGCCGAGACCGCCGCAGCGGGATTGCGACTGTACCGGAAGCATCGGGGCGCACGTCCGGTGAAGGCGGTCATCTACACCCATTCGCACATCGACCATTTCGGCGGCGTGAAGGGTGTGATCAGCCAGGAGGCCGTCGACGCCGGGGAGTGCGCGATCATCGCGCCGGTCGGCATGGTCGAGCACGCGGTCGCAGAAAACGTCTATGCCGGAACGGCAATGGGACGCCGCGCCGCGTACATGTACGGAGCCGCATTGCCGCGTGGGCCGCAGGGCGCCGTGGGTGCCGGCCTCGGACAATCGACGTCCACCGGAACGGCAACCCTGATCCTGCCGACGCTCAACATCACCACCACCGGGCAGACCGAGACCGTCGACGGTGTGACCATCGAGTTCCAGATGACACCGGGCACCGAGGCGCCCGCGGAGATGAATTTCTACTTCCCGCAGATGCGGGCACTGTGCATGGCGGAGAACGCCACCCACACCCTGCACAACCTCCTGACGCTGCGCGGCGCCCTCGTACGCGATCCGCACGTCTGGTCGAAGTACCTGACCGAGGCCATCACCATGTTCGCCGCCCGATCCGATGTGCTGTTCGCCTCCCATCATTGGCCGACCTGGGGCACCGAGCAACTCACCGAATTCCTGTCGCTGCAACGAGACCTGTACGGCTATCTGCACGATCAGACACTGCGACAGTTGAACCAGGGCAGAACCGGATTGGAGATCGCCGAGGACATCGTGCTACCGCCCGCGCTCGAGAACGCCTGGCACACCCACGGGTATTACGGTTCGGTGAGTCACAACGTGAAGGCCATCTATCAGCGCTACATGGGCTGGTTCGACGGCAACCCAGCGCACCTCTGGGAGCATCCGCCCGAGGAGTCGGCTCGCCGTCATGTGGAGTTCATGGGCGGAGTGGACAAGGTCATCACCAAGGCGCGCGCCACCTTCGACGACGGCGACTTCCGTTGGACGGCAACCGTGTTGAATTATGTCATCTTCGCTGACCCGACCAACGACGAAGCGAAACAGCTGCAGGCCGACACCTTCGAGCAGCTCGGCTACGGCGCGGAGAACGGCACCTGGCGCAATTTCTATCTCATGGGTGCCCACGAATTGCGCAACAGCCCCGTCGGCACGCCCACCACCACCGCGTCGGCGGACATCGCGGGCGCGATGTCGGTGGACCAGTTGTTCGATGCGGTGAGTCTCCGCGTTGACGGCCCGGCGTGTTGGGACGCCCACATCGTCGTCGACTGGGTGCTGACGGGCCTCGATCGTCGCCATCGCACCGAACTGCGCAACGGTCTGCTCGTGCACTTCGACGTCCCCCTCGATTCCGCCGACGCCACGGATGTGACATTCACGTTGAGCAAGTCGACGCTGATGGGGATCCTGCTCGGTGGAGTCGACCTCGACGACGCGGTCAAGGTCCGGTCGGCCACCGTGGAGGGTGACATCGACAGGTTCCGGGAACTGGTCGGCTACCTCGATGCGCCGGACCCGGATTTCACCATCGTCACCCCGTGATCGGGATTCGAGATCGATCGTGTTCACCTGATTCCTGACACCGAGGACCGGCCGAGGAACAAGCGCAGCCCTGACCCGAGGAGCGATCGAACTCGCGAGGCCGCGCCCCCTGAGAAGCGACCGGCCTACGAGGACGCGTCACGCCCGCCCTCTGAGGAGCGACCGAGCTCGCGAGGCCGCGCCCCCTGATCTCTGAGGAGCGACCGAGCTTGCAAGGCCACGTCACGAAGGGTCAACCCACACAACCACACTCACGCACCAAAAGTTGTCACACCCCACCGCTATCCTGAAGCAACACATCAACGACCAGATCCATCCACACCCACCCGCAACGCCCCGAAGTTGTCAGACCCACCCGATAGTCTGACAGCAGTTCGATTCCCCACCAACCCATCCAGACCTCAGAGACCGTCTTCGCCGGAAAGGAGCGTTTCGTGTTCACCTTCACCGACCGTGCCGCCGACGACGCCCTGCTGGCCAGCAGCAGTCTCGACGAATTGGCGCAGTACGGTCGCGACCTGTTACGGCTGAGTAACCAAGCCCAGGCCATCGCGATGCAGATCGCCCGCCAGATCGGGCAATCCACCTACAACGAGCGCCTGGCCGGATACAACGATTTCGTTCCGAACCGAATCCGCAACGCCGCCGACAAAGCCGCGAAAGGCGAAATCTCGCTGCAGTTGGGTATTTCCCGACGTCAAGCCGGTGAATGGGTCGGTCTCGATGAACTACTCGACGAGCACCCCAAGATCCGTGATGCCTTCCGCGCCGGCGACCTGAGGCCCCACCGGCTGGGTGTGGCCATCCGCGGCGCCGCCACCGGCCCCACCGGCGACCTGCGGGAGCGACTGGCAGACCTCGTCGACAACGCCCACACCGACGAACCCGCCAGCAAGGATGTCGAGGAGGAACTCACCCTCGACCTCGACGACCCCGCAGCCGACCTCGACGCCGGCACCGATGGTGAGCGCACCGACGGCGACGGCTCCGACGGCGACGGCACTGATGATGGCGGCTCCGATGATGCTGCGTCCGAGACCGACCCTGCCGCCACCGACCCTGCCGCCACCGACGATCCCGCCGCCGTCGATGCCGACGAGGATGAGCCGTGGGATTTCGACGATGTGGTGCTCGATCTGGCCAGCCGCCCCACCACCGACACCGCCCTGCGAGATGATCTCGACGCCATCATCATCAGCCTCGACCCCGACCGAGCCGCCGAGGCCCACGATGACATCACCGATCTGTTCGGCGATGTGACGATCGGTAACGAAGCCTTCGGGCACATGACCGTCGATGCCTGCATCCCCGCCGAACACGGCGTACACCTGCGTGACCGCATCAGCGCCTTGATCAGCCGACGGGTGTGCCGCCGCGATGGACGCAGCATCAAAGCCCAACGCGTGGCCGCGTTCGCCGAAATCATCAAAGCCCCCGGCGCCAAGCTGCGTTGCCATTGCGGCGACGACACCTGCCCCGCCCGCCAGACTCGCACCAACAACCCAACACCGGCGACAGCACCCACCCCGAGTGCCGGTGACAGCAGTGTCCGCGACTCGTCGGTCGACACCACCACGGCGGATGACACCAACACAGCCGACCAGACCGCCGACGAACCCGCCATGGGTGGGCCGGACGCGGCAGAAGAACAGCCGATCACCCTCGCCGACATCGACGAAGACACTGCCGTCGACAGCGACAGCGATAGCGACTCGAACATCGACAACAACGGCGAGAGTAGCCAATCCGGCACCGGAACCAATGCCGTTGACACCGCTCAGGATGTCGCGCCCTCCCCGAAACCGCGACGAGAGTTCATCACCGCACCACCTGCCGAGCACGACGCCGACGTCGCCGACGCGGAACCGGCCGACGACTCCGTCGAAACCGACAGCGACTCCGACTCCGACTCCGACACCGACTCCGACCTCATCGTCCCCGGCCTGACCCTGCTCCACGACCCCACAGGCCTCGACCCCACCCGCCTGATGGGCTACGGCGCCATCGATCCGGCCCACGCCGCACGAATCGCACCACACGCCACCACCATCACCGCCCGACCGAGTGAAATCCGTACCGCCAGCGGACTGATCATCTTCGGCAACCGCACACCAGCCCCACCCATCGACCCCACCGGGCACGGTGGGTTCGCCACCCCACCACCGGGGGCACTGACCTATAGACCGTCGGCTGCGCTACGCGCGGAGATCATTCAACTCGACCGGCGCTGCCGTTACCCGTACTGCGGGCGACCGTCCGAGGAATGCGAACTCGACCACCTGCTCAAGTTCTGCCATGCCGACCCGGTGGCCGGTGGCTGGACGGTGGGGTTCAACCTCGCACCGCTGTGCCGACCCGACCACGACCGTAAACATGACGGGCCGTGGATACCGACCATGCACACCGACCGCACCATCTCCTGGCGCAACGCCCGCACCGGACAGACCATCGTCACCTACCCCAGGTGATCGGCGGCGCGAAACTATCCGCGTCGTCTTCCCTGCGTCCGCCTGAGCAGTGACAACCACCGTCCTTACGGTCCTGAACCCGAGAACCCGCAGGGCCACAAATGTCAGCCGAGTCCCGAGATCCCCTTGCCGATCAGCACTGCACCCATCACCAGGATCAGCACGCCCATGACCGTCGCATTGTTGGCCTCCAGCCACACCTTGAGCCGGTCCATCGGGTCGCGCAGGTGATCAGCGGCGAACTGGTACGCGACGACGGGAACCACCACCGTCGTCGCGGCCAGCACCGTGAAGATCGCCACGAGCGCCGCATCGGCTCCCCACGCCAGTGACGCGGAGCCAATCGTGACACCCGCCGATGCACACAGCACCAGGTTCTTCGGGTTGACCGCCGCCAGCGCCACTCCGAGACCGGTGGCCGCCGGAGCGCGCATCTTGTCGATCGCAGACATCCACCGCGGCTGCGCGCTCTCGGCGTCGCGGCTGCGCCAGGTCCGAAACCCGTACAGCAGCAGGATGACCCCGAGGACGAGTTTCACCCATCCGCTCGACGATGATCTTTCATCGAGCGCCCCACCGACGACCAGGAAGATCGTCGTGGCCGCCACGATCCCGACCAGCCAACCCAGCACGAAGCCGACACTGGTGGTGCGCGCGTGCTGTCCGAGCATCATCGCGATGACACCGATGATCGGGATGGGAGAGATCGCCACGCCGACCGCGAGCGGCACCAACTCGCCGATCACAGATCCCATCCGATGCTCTCCGTCCGGTGTCAGACGCAGATGTTCACTGTCGCCGGCCCGATCGGAATGGTGACACAGATACTCGCCGAACCGAAGGGACTGGCAGCCTGGTGTGGCTCGACGGTGGCGGCGCTCGCTGCCGGAGCACACAGCAGACCAAGGCCCAACACCGCCGCGGTGACCCCCAAGGCCGTGCTCATCCTGCGCTTCATGAATACCCCCTGAGGTGGCGTCACCGGCGATCCGTCTGGCCGCGGTGTAGCGAATCTTACCTGCACGAGCCCTCACGCTCATCCGGCCGAACAGCCGATCCTGTGTTTTCGTTTCCGGGTGAGCACCACCCACCTCGGCCAGATCTTCCATATCGCCGGACGTCCCCGGGCATCCGCCGCCGACGACGCGCTGGTCTGGCTGCCCGACGGCGCACTCGTCATCGACGATGACGGAACCATCACCTATTGCGGGCCGCGCGACAACCGACCGGTCGACGCCACCGAGACGATCCGTGACCACGGCGACGCCTACCTCATCCCCGGTTTCGTCGACACCCACATCCACTTTCCGCAGACCTATTCGGTCGACGCCTACGGTGGCGGACAACTGCTGGAGTGGCTCGACTCGTGCATCTTCCCGGCCGAGGCCCGGCTGGCCGAACCGGACTTCGCCACCCGGATCGCTCGCGACTTCTGCGCCCGTCGGGTTGCCGCCGGGACCACTGCCGCGACGGTGTTCGGCTCCGCCTTTCCGCACGCTCAGGACGCCCTGTTCGCCGAGACCCGACGTGCGGGGCTGCGACTGGTCAGCGGGCGGGGTATCCAAACGGTGGGCGGCCCGTCGGCCGAGCCGCTGCTCACCTCCGAACGTGACGCCATCGAGCTCACCGCAGCCGAGATCGAGCGGTGGCACGCGGCGGACACCGGCGCTCCCGACACCGCCCTGCTGCACTCAGCCATCGTGCCCCGGTTCGCCCTGTCGGTGACCACCGAGACCCTGGCCAACCTGGGCGAGCTCTACGCCGACGTCCGCGACCGCGGGGTCTACGTGCACACCCACCTCAACGAGAACAACCGGCCCGGTGACGGCGAGATCGACAGCGTCAAGAAACTCTTCGGGGTCGAGTCCTACCTCGACACCTACGACGGCCGGTTCCTTCCGGGCAGCCGCGTCGGCGGTGCGGGCCTGCTGGGTCGGCGCACGATCATGGCACACGCGGTGCACTGCACCGACACCGAGCTCGCCCGCATGGCGGAAACCGGGACGTCGATCGCGCATTGCCCGGTGTCCCAACTGTTCCTGGGATCCGGAACCATGCCGTGGCAGCGTACGCTCGCCGCCGGGATCACGGTCGCGGCCGGCAGCGACGTTGGCGCCGGCGACGAATGGTTGATCTCCCGGGTGCTGTCCGACGCCTTCAAGGTGCATCTGAGCGAGCCCGGCGATGCCGGTGTGGCGATCCACCCGGCCGAGATGTTGTTCACCGGCACCCTCGCCGGTGCCCGCGCGCTCGATATGGAGGACCGCTTCGGGAACTTCGACGACGGCAAGGAAGCCGACTTCCTCGTTATCGAACCCGATCGTTGGCCACCACTGGAAGCGATTCTGACACAAGGCATTCGAGCCGACGACGATCGCACCGCACGCGATCAGACACTGTTCGCACTGCTGATGGGTCTGCGAGAGCCTGCTATCGCCGAGGTGTACGTGCGCGGTCGACGTGTGCAGGTGTCGGCCACAGCGTGAGGCACCCTTCGTGACGGTCCTCCGCGAGCGCTCCGGAC